>JBOHXF010000203.1:0-5636 GCA_050737455.1 Opitutaceae bacterium
GCTGTGGTCGGACGGCCCCGGCGAAATCAAACTCGACCTTTCCGCGCACAGCCCGACCGTGCTCTATCGGAACCGTGAGTGCCTTTTTCGATCCTCGTTTCTCGAGGAACGTTATCCCTCGGCGCGGCATACCTTGCCCATTGCGCTGGAGGCCGGGTGGAATCACTTCGTGCTGCGATTTACGAAGACACCGGCGGCCTTCGGCGGGATTTTCGGGACGTGGCTGGGCAAACTGCCCTACTATTTTTTGATGCCGACCGCGGAGCGCGCCGGTCAGGAGGGCTGGCTCTTCAGCGAACCGCAAAAAGCCGAGCTGGCGCAGTTCCCGGGCGCCGGAATGAACGAAGAGGCCACCGGCATCCATTGGCGGCCGCGCGCGGTTTGGAGCAAAGCCCAGCTCGCGGGGGGACAGTGTCGCCGCATCTTCGGCCGGGTGCCTGGAGCCGCGGCGGCGGCCTGGACGCGCGGAGCGTTTCTTGAAGCCGGGACGGCGGATTACCGGTTGAGCGGCCGGAGTTTCGGACCGATCGCCGTCGCGATCGGCGGCCGCCTGGTTTTCTCCGCCGCGAAGGCGGGAAGATTTTCCACGACGGTGCGGGTGCCGTTCGGCTGGCACGACGTTCAAGTGCGGACCGGGTGCGGCGCGCGTGATTGGGGCTTTGATCTCAGTTTCCGTCATGGCGTGCACACGGTGGTGCTGACCAACCCATGCCGCCTCGAGGGGCCGCCGCATCCTTGGATGTACGCTGGACCGCTCGCGGCCGATTGCCCCATCGACGAACTGGCGCAGAGCCCCGACCCGCGCAAGCTCGTGGCCGGGCTCGATGGGCCGACCTACTGGCGGCTGGATGCGCCGGGGATGTGGGTGCGGCCCTACAACGACAATGCTCTATTCGGCCGGTGGAACTACCCGCTCGGCGTCACCCTTTACGGTCTCTGGCACGGCGCCCATCTGATCGGTTCAGGCGAGATCCGTCAGTACATTTGCGATCACCTTCGATTTTGCAGCGAGATCTTCGAGTACGCCTTGTGGGACCGGCAGCAATACGGTGGCGCGACGAGCGTGCTCCATTTGCTCACGAGCATCGACAGCTTGGACGATGGCGGCTCGTTTGGCTCGACCGTGATGGAGGTGTTGAAGGAAGCGGATATTCCAGGCGCCCGCGCCATGATCGACTATGTCGCCGACTATATGTCCAACCGCCAGGTGCGGCTCCCGGACGGGACCTTTTTTCGGAAGAACCAGATGCACGCGTTCCACGACGACACTCTCTGGGCGGACGATTTGTACATGAGCGTGCCTTTCCTGTGCCGCTACAGCCAGTTGACGGGCGACGCGCGCTACTTGAACGACGCGGCGCGGCAGTTCATCGGATTCCGCAAGCTGCTTTTTCTTCCGGACCGCCGGCTGATGGCGCATGTCTACGATTTTTCGCGACAACGGTCGACCGGCGTGGCCTGGGGCCGGGGCAACGGTTGGGTGCTTTTCTCATTGTCCGAGCTGCTCGCGGTCCTGCCGACGAACCATGAACGGCGGCCGGAATTGGTTTCGATGTTCCGGGATCTGGCGGCCGGCTACCTCGCCCATCAGGATGCCAGCGGCATGTGGCACCAAGTGCTCGACGAGCCTGACTCATATCCGGAAACATCGTGCACAGCGATGTTTGCCTGCGCCTTTGCGCGGGCGGTGGAACAGGGATGGGTGACCGATCCGGGAATCTACGCGCAGGCGGCCATCAAGGCGTGGGAGGCGCTGAACCGAATCTCCATCGATTGCGGCGGGAACGTGCACGGGGTCTGCCGCGGGTCGGAGTTCTCCTTCGCCGCCGAATATTACAAGCGTGAGCTGACCTGGAATCTCAACGACACTCACGGCATCGGCATCGTGCTGCTCGCAGGCGTCGAGATTTCGCGGCTGATCCGGCACCAGGAGTCGGGCGCGGTCGCCGCAGCGGCGCCGGTCCCGCCGAAGGCGCGGCGGGCGCCCTCGGCCCGCCGGAGCGCGCGTCCGCGATCCGCCATGTGAGCCTTGAAGGCCTTTGAACGAGGCGGCCGGATGCGTGCGGATCCGGCAAGGATGCGCGACCGCTGGGAGGATTTCCGCCGCCGTCATCCTTCGTGACGAAGACTTCGAAGAGGGTGCCGTGCGGCGTTCCAATGGGCGCGTTACAATCAGGCGCGATCGTAGGCCGAGCGCAGGAAGGAAGCCGTGCCGGCGATGGTGGCTGGATGCGTATTTTCGAGGAGCACGTCGATCTCCGGCCTGCAGCGCTTGATCCACCGCAGAATCGGCGTGTAATCGAACCGGCCCCGGCCGGCCGGGACCTCCCGAAGCGCTCCGGCCTCCACGACAAAATCCTTGGCGTGAACGATGCGGATGCGCTCGCCGAGCTGGGATTGGGCGTCAGCCGCGATCCAGTCCGCCTGTTCGTAATTGGTGGCCGAAAGCAGATTCACCGGATCGTAGATCGCCTGGAGGTTGGGCGAAGACACCTCGTCGATCAGGCGGCGGAGCCGCGCCGGCGTTGAGATGATATGGCGCTCGACCGCTTCGATGCCTACGAAGACATCGAATGTTTCCGCTTCCCGAACCAACTCGCGGACCCCGCCGAGGACGATTTGAAACGCCTCCTCTCCCGAGTTGTCCGAATGGCGCGAAAAATCGGCGTTGAGCGATCCGGTTTCCGTGCCCACGACGCTGCAGCCGAAGTCCCGGGCGAAACGCACGTACTGCTTGAATCGCTCCAACTGCGGCCGGCGCCTCGCCTCGTCGGAATCGCCGAGATTGATATAGCAGCCGAGGACGGCGATCCGGATGCGGTGGCGTCGAAACGCGTCTCGTACGCTGGCGGCAAATCCGCGGCTGAGTCGGCCCGCGTCGGTTTCGACGCCGGCGAGGGCCTTGACGGGGGCGAGTTGAACGGATTCGAACCCATGCCGGGCGATTTGGAGCGCAAGTTCGTCGACCGGAAGCCGGCCAAAATCGTGGGCGCGGACACCGAGTTTCATCGAAGTACGGCGAACGAAGAGGAGCAGCTTGGTGAAATAAGGCGACATTCCGCCGCCGCTTTCCCAGCCCATGGGTGACGGGCGGCTGTTCTGGCCCTCATCAACAGCTTATAAAGCCACGACTCGACTCGAGGTGTCCAGCGCCAACTAGGATGCCGCACCGAGGGAAGCCGTTGCCTGAGGCAATAAATGTCATCGGTCGGGATCGGATGGCGGCGAGGACCGGCCTGCCGCGACCAACGCACAGCGTGGCCCCGAGAACGCAGAGCGCGCGGTCTAATGGCAGCGCAGCCGCCATTCGCCGTCCGGATTGAGCGGTCTGAGGTCGGGACAGGAAGGAGGTGGAAAGTGGCGGGCACAGCCGCGGAAGATTTTCAGCGGTCCGGGGTGAGCACCCCCAATCCGTTCTCCCGATTTTTGCAGTGGTGAAGCTTCCCGCGTCGGTTCAAATAAGGCCACCTCATAAAATGAATCCCAAGGTCGGTCGCTATTTGCGAGAACTCGAAACCTGGCGCGTCGAAACGGAGAAATTGCGGAAGATCATTCTCGATTATCCTCTGGTCGAAGAGCTGAAATGGGGCAAACCTTGCTACACGTTCCAGGGCTGCAACCTCCTCGTCATCCAGGGCTTCAAGCAATATTTTGCGCTGATGTTTTTCCAAGGCGCCCTGCTGAAGGATCCCAAGCACATTCTCCAACGGCCGGGTGAGAATACGCAGGTCGCCCGCCAGATGCGGTTCTGCAACGCGCGGGAGATCGCCAGGCTGGAGCCCACGGTAAGGGCCTATATCAAGGAAGCCATCGAGGCGGAAAAATCCGGTCGGAAGGTCGAATTCAAGGCGGCTCCGGAGCCCATTCCCGAAGAGTTGCGGCGCAAATGGACTGAATTCCCCGCCTTGAAGACGGCCTTTGAAGGACTAACGCCAGGCCGGCAACGAGCCTACCTTCTATTCTTTTCCGCGGCTAAGCTATCCGAGACCCGGGCCTCCCGGATCGGGAAATGCATGCCGCAAATCCTCTTGGGCAAGGGCTTGAACGACTAGCGGCCCGAATATTTCACGCAAGCCGCCACAGATCGATCGAAGCTTTCGGGATTACACAGTTCAAGCGGTGATCGATCGGCCGGAACGCCAGGTCACCGACTTTGACTTCCGGAAAACCACTCGGAGTGGGAAATAAAAATCGGCGCATTTCGCGTCCGCACATCGTAACCGTTGGCAAGCGGCGTCACGTCTTATTCGGGTTAGCGGCCGGAGGGAGGCGGCGCCTCGCCTTCCACCAGGAAGTTCTCTTGTCCCGGGTAGCCGTAAAGCGGCCCCTGTGACGCCATCGACAGGCGGGTTACGCCCGGGATCGCGGCGAGCTTGGCTTGCAGTTCATGCACGAGCGCCGGGTTTTTGCCATCGGCGTTAACCACCCCCCAGGGAACGTTGAGGATTCCGCTGACCAAGCCCGACGGCCGCCACCCAAGATCGCGTTTCATGAAGCCGCGCACTCCGAGAGCGAACGACAGGGCCGCGCTTATCAGCACGAACGCGAAAGCGAGCTGGCCGGCGATCAGGATGGACTTGAGCCAGCGCTGCATCCGGCCGGAAGTGCTTGCGCGCGAACCATCCTTCAGGGCGTCGCTGGTGGAGACTCGCGAGGCCAGCCAAGCCGGAGCGAAGCCAAAGGTCAGCGCTGTCAACAACGCAGCCATCGCGGTGAAAAATAATACCCGGTGGTCGATGTCGATGCTGATCCCGCCGGCGAAGTAATGGCTCACGAGATGGTTCGTCCAATCGGCAAGCAGCAGTCCGAATCCGCCACCCGCGACGGTGAGCGGCATGCTCTCGGTCAGCAGGGGAACCATCAGGGCGAACCGCCGGGCCCCCAATGCGGACCGTATGGCAAACTCGTGGCCGCGCCCGAGGGCCCGCGCGAGTTGCACGCCGGCCAGATTGGAGCAGGCGATCGTGAGGACCAGGACGGCCAGGCCCGACACCAGCGATCGGCCGCGAAGCGTTGGCGCCAATAGAAATTGGACGGGATGACCACGGCGCCTTTTCCCGGCACGTCCACGTCCGGCCTAAAGCCTCTTCCAATGTAGGGCTGGACGCCCAGAACCTTCAGAAAGTTCGCCGTCATTGTCACTCTCATCCCGAATTGCTGCTCGGGCGGCTTCCCCGGTTCGGCGACATTGCCGTTCTGCGGGACATACCCGGCGAGCGCCGTGATCAAACTCGCCGCAGACCGGATATCCATGAAGTTGCCAGGGGAGTGCGCCATCGTCTGCGACTGCGCGGAGGTGCCGAATATCCGCAGAAGCCGGCCCGAATTTGGAAACGGCATCGTTCGCAGCAGTACGCTGTTGGTGATGCTGAAGGTGGCCGTGCTCATGCCGATCCCCATGGCGAGCATGGTAACGGAAACCGCCGTAAAGCCCGGGGATTTCGCGAGCCGGTGGACGGCGCGCTCACACGTGACACAAGAAACTCTGCCGGGCGGTCCGAAACCTGCAATCAGATCTTTAGGTACGCCCAGCATGTCCCACACCTCATTGAGTGAAAGTCTCATAACCAGCCCGACCGGGGCGAAGGTTAGCGAAGCGCAACGGCACGGCCGCGAGGCCAGGTCGGAAGGAAGCG
>JBOHXF010000204.1:0-4425 GCA_050737455.1 Opitutaceae bacterium
CGTCCGCGCGCGCCTGCGCGGCGAGAGCCTGCGCGCGGCGCACCGCGATCTGGAAGGCGAGGGGATCGAGGCGGGCGAGCACGGCGTCCCGCTTCACGAATTCGTTCTCGTGAGCGAGCACGGCGACGATCTGGCCGTCCGCCTGCGGACTGATCTGGTGCACGTGGCCCGAGACGTAGGCGTCGTCCGTCTCCTCGTAGCGCCAATAGTGGTATAGGAGCTGGCCCGCCCAGGCGAGGGCGGCGGCTCCGAGCACGATGAAAGCGATCGTCCGCGCGCGCCGCCTGCGCTGACCGGCGGAACTGGGCGATGTTTCGGAGGCGGTGGAGGATTCGGCAGTCATGTAGGGGAAATGAGGAGGAAAAGGGAATGGACGCGTCAGTGGGCCACGCCCGAGCCCGCGGTAACCCGTCCGCGGCCCAGGAGGAACACGAGAGGCAGGGTCACGATGAAGGCTACAGCCACATACACGAAGGCGTCGGCGAACGAAAGCAGCATGGATTGGCTGTTCACGAGCGCGTCGATCGCCGCGAGGGCCCGGTGGTGCGCCGCGACCGGATCGGCGCTGTGGCGCGCGAAGGCTCGGGTCAGCACGCTCAGGCGGTGCATGACCTGCGAACGGGCGGGATTGATGCGCTGGACGAGAATGGCGCGGTGGACCGCCTCGCGATGGGCGACGATGGTGGTCAGGATCGCGATGCCGATGCTTCCGCCGAGCTGGCGGGTGAGATTGTAAAACCCCGTTCCCGAGGCGACGTCCTCCAAGGAAAGCGAGCCCAGGGTGGCGAGGGTCAGCGGCAGGAACATGCAGACGCTGCCGAGCCCGCGCAGGAACAGGGGCCAGAACAGCGCATCCGCGCTCGTATCCGGATTGATCCCGGCGAGCATGGCGGCGGCCGCCACCATGATCAGGGCGCCGACCACGATGAGGAAGCGCGCGTCGTAGTGGGCGGAGATCTTCCCCATGAGGATCATGGCGATCGCCGACGCCGCCGCGCTCGGGAGCTGGAGGATCCCGCTCTGGAGCGCGGTGAAATGCAGGTAGTCCTGAACGAAGATGGGAATGGCGAAGATGACCCCGTAGAGACCCATCCCGAGGATGAGCGAATACACGCTGCCGGCCGCGAGCGATCGATGCCGCAGGACGCGGAGGTCGACCGCCGGATGCTCTATCCTTAGCTCCTGCCAGATGAACACCCCGAGGCTGGCCACGGCGCCGGCCGTCATCAGCACGATGAATTTCGAGGAGAACCAGTCGTCCTCCTGCCCCTGCTCAAGCAGCGTCTGAAGGCAGGCCAGGCCCGTCGTGAGCAGGGCGATGCCCGCCCAATCCACCGCGCTTTGGACGATCTCCTCTTCCCGATCCCGGGGCAGAAACAGGAGGGTCAGGAGCACCGCGACGACGCCGATCGGCAAATTGATGAAGAAGATCCAGCGCCAGCCGACGGTGTCGGTGAGATAGCCGCCGAGCACCGGACCGATCGCGGGGCCGGCGATCACGCCGACGCCGAAGACAGCCTGGGCGGCGGGCTGCTCCTTGGGCGGAAAGGTTTCGAACAGGACCGATTGGGCCTTGGCGAGCAGGCCGCCGCCCGCAAGCCCCTGGAGGACGCGGGCGATGACCAGCATCGGCAGATTCGCCGAAATCCCGCACAGGGCGGAGGCAAGCGTGAAACCGGCCAGGGAAAACAGGAGGTACCGCTTGCGGCCGAATCGGTCGCTGAGCCACGCCGTGAGCGGGATCATGATGACGTTGGCGCAGGCGTAGCCGGTGGACACCCAGCCGACCTCCGTCAGGGTCGCCCCCAGGTTGCCCTGGATGTCCGGCAGGGCGACATTCACGATGCTCGTGTCGATGACCTCCATGAGCGCGCCGGCCGCCGCCGTGATCGCGATCACCCATTTGAGGACGCCTCGATCGGCCAGGGCCGCCGCCATCGGAGACAGGAGGCTGCGGTCGGAGCCATAAAGGCCGCGGGTCGGTTCGCTCATAGCCGGACGGTCATGGGGTCAAAAGGCTCCAAGAAGCGGGCCGAGGCCGATTTTTCAAGCGATTGTGCCGCCAGATTCCGATCGGAATCCCCGGCGCGGGGCCGATTCGTCCGTGTGGATGCCCCGCTGACGCCCATGCGGCGCCGGCGGAAGGGAGAACGGCCCACCCGGCCTCCGGCCGACGGACAGCGGAGATTTGCCTGGATGCGCCCGGCAATCGGGCTAACTTTTGGCCTTTTGTGAAAATCGGCTTCCTCGGAGGCAGTTTCGATCCGGTCCACTTCGGCCACCTGCTTGCCGCGCAGGACGCCTACGAGCAGCACCATCTGGACAGGCTGGTTCTCGTGCCCGCAGCCCAGGCGCCGCTGAAGCCCGAAGAGGCCAAGTCGACCGCCGAGGATCGCCTGGCCATGCTGCGGGAGGCGGTCGGGTGGGATACCCGCTTCGACATTTCCGACGTGGAACTGCGGCGCGGCGGCGTCAGCTATACGATCGACTCGGCGCGCGATTTCCGGAAGCGGCATCCCGGCGACCAGCTTTTTTGGATCATCGGCGGCGACCAGCTTCCGCGCCTGCACCTCTGGAAAGACATCGAGGAGCTTGCCCGCCTGGTCGAATTCATCTTTCTGGAGCGTCCCGGCTACCCGGTGAAGGCGCAGCCGGCGATTCCGGGCCTGCGGCTGCACCGCTGCGATGGGCATCTGCTCGCGATCAGCTCCACGGAGCTGCGCGACCGCGCCCGCAGGGGCCTTTCCCTGGATTATTTCGTGCCGCACAAGGCGATTGTTTACATCCGGGCGAAAGGCCTCTACCTGAATGGCGTGAGTCCGCCCTTCCGGAGCGCCAAGTCCGCGTGAAGGCCGCCGCGAAGGGATCGCGCCGGCTCGTGAAGGCGCTGTGCCGGGCGCTCGGGGAGAAGAAGGCGGAGGACCTGCGCGTCCTCGACGTGAGCGCCCAGTCGTCGATCACGGACTATCTCGTCCTGGCCACGGGAAATTCTGAGCCGCACCTGCGCGCGCTGCGCATCGAGGCGGAGCGGGTCTTCGACGAAACGGACACCCACGTCGTGGGCGCCGAATCGGTCCAGGAAAGCGGCTGGATCGTGCTCGACGCCTTCGACGTCATGGTGCACCTGTTCACGGCCCCGATGCGCGCCCATTTCCACCTGGAAAACCTCTGGCGGGACGCGGCGGAGGTCCCGGTGGCGAAGCTCGCGGCGCCGTCCAGGTGCCGGAAGACCGTCTGACCGATCTGTCGGAGGCGTCTGGCCCGCGCCTTCATCGGCCGGTTCGCGTTTCTCGGTGTCCACGCCGATGATCCGGGCGTGCTCCGTGGAGAAGCGGAGCCTCCGCCGCGAGAGATCCCCGGACTCGCAATCGCGCGCCGGGCACGGCTTGCGGAGGCTTTTGCGGTCGCAACAGAACGCGTGTTGTTCAAGTGCCGAACGCTGCCCGACACCACGCCGGAGCCGCGCGCCAGGACGGCGGCAATGTTTTTGCCGACAATATGCTTTTGAAAGCGGATTGACGATGGCCGACGCTCCGGCAATCCTTGGCACCCGCCGAATGTTCAACCCGCTTCGATCCCTGGGTCTTGCGTTCTTAACTGCCGCCGCTCTGCCTCTGATCGGCCAAATTCAGCCGGAGGCGCCATACGAGGGCCAACTGCTGCCGATCGTTCGCGTTTATCGCGACTATGCCGAAGTCGCCACCGACGGATTTCGGCACGAGGTATCGCTCGCGGACTTCAAGGTTGTGGCGGGTTCCGGGTTTGCCGATGGGCACGTCGCCATTCGCAACGTGCGCGCGGACCTGAATCCGCTCCGCCACGCCTCTCCGCATGAGCGGGCCGAGCCCAACGCGGTCCGGTTCCGATATTCGGCCGATCTGGTCGCCGACCGCTCGCTGCCGGACTGCTACGCGCTCCTCACCTTCGTCAGTGAAGGGTCGGTGGGCACACATCTTGTGAAAGTAGGCCATCTCCGGCCCGGCGATCCCCATCATGTCAGACTGGAGTTGCCGGTGGAGGTGGGGAAGGTCGGCTCGCTCCATATCTTCGCCGCCGGCCGGGAAGTTCGTACGAACGAACATGACGGACCCTACGACATGCGGTCGTACTATGCGTCGCTTCTTCACGGCCAAACCGGCTTGCCCGCCACCGCATTACTGAAGATGGCCAAGGATTGGCCCCACGTCCTTTCGCCCGACGGCCGGTTTCTGGCGACGTTTCGGGAACGCAATGGGAAGCAGTTGCTCATCGTCATCGATCTGGCCTCGATGAAGGTGGTGCAAGCAAAGCGGGTGGCTGATGAGAACGCCTACCTCGCGGACCCCACTTGGGTTTCCGACCATCAAATCGCCTATGTGGCCCAAGACGACGTCGAATTCCATCCCCGCCGGCAGCGCCTCTGCGTGATCGACGTCCGCACCGGGG
>JBOHXF010000205.1:0-17242 GCA_050737455.1 Opitutaceae bacterium
GGCCGCGCCCGCCGCCGTGGAATGCTCGGCCGCGGCGGTCAAGCGCCGGCGCACGTCGCTCAATTCGGCGGCGGTCAGCGGGCCCTTTCGGCTCGGCTGGTCCCAGATCCAGCTCACCCTGGCTTCCGGCGGCCGCCATTCCGGCGGGAGGAAGGCCGCTCCGTAAAACGGCTCCAGGACATGCCAATGGTCGTACACCACGCCGCCGCCGGGCAGCGCGATGGCGGAGCGGTCGCGGCCGAAGCGAATTTCGGCGAAGAACCGCCGTTGGGATCCGATGACGGCCATGGCCTCCATGTTACATCGGCTCAATCGCCGGGAGGTTGACCTCCGCCGGGTTCTCCGCGGAGAGCCCGCGGACGTTTCGCCGGGCTCCGGGGCGGGCGGCGCACGCGTCCGCTTTCGACCCGTTTCGGCGGCTTCATCACGTAATCGAATATCGAATACCCAAGCCCGGGCCGCCTGACGCTGCCCTTCTCCTCGGAGGGGCGCGTATCGCGCCTGCAGCGGAGCCACTTCGGAGCGCGAAGGGTCCTTCCGCAAGCCCGGCCCGCTCGACCCGGCCGGCGCCCCCTGGGCAACAATGGTGCTGCCCATTCGCCGGCAAGAGGCCGGTGGGGTGATATTCGGGATCCGGCTTCCGCCGCGAAAGCGTCCCAGATCGGGTTCTACCCCGCGGCCTGGCGTTCCCAGAGGGAGTGCGTGATCCCATGGGAGCCGCAACTCATTTGTATCCTGAGACATGCGCGAAACCGATAAAAAGCGGTTGCGTTTACATGCGACTGAGTCTCGATATACTAAATGGCGATGAAAGTGTCCGCCCTGTCCGTGCCGCCCCGTGCGCTTCCCGAACCTTCGCCGACGGCTCGGAGACGGACCTCGAAAAACGTGTGGCGGGTGCTCCTGGCCGGCGCGGGTTCTCTCGTGGCCGCCGTCCTGATCTGGCAGGGGATCATGGCCCACGGAAATCCGAATCCGGAGCTGCCGAGCACGGGCCGCGGCATGGCCGTTCTGGACATCGGCATTCTCGTCTTCCGCGAGGGATTGGAGTGCATTCTCGTCCTGTCCGCCATTACCGCGAGCATGATCGGAACGGACGCCGGTCACCGCCGGCCGGTTGCCATCGGTGCCGGGCTCGGATTTGTCGCGACGCTCCTGACCTGGTTCGTCGCCGTGGGCGTCGTCGACGACCTTTCCACCGCCGTGCCGGCCCTGGCGCTGCAAGCCGGCACCGGGCTGCTGGCCGTCGTGGTCCTCCTGGTGGTGATGAACTGGTTTTTCCATAAGATATATTGGGGCGGATGGATTTCGCTGCACAACCGGCGCAAGAAGGCGCTTCTGGGAGACGTGACGCCGTGCGTCGGCTGCAACCTGCGGCTGCTGTCCGGACTCGGGCTGCTTGGCTTCAGCTCCCTGTACCGGGAAGGGTTCGAAGTGGTTCTCTTTCTGCAAAGTTACCGGCTCAAGATGGGCGCGGAGGCTGTCGTCCTCGGCGCGGCGGCCGGGCTGCTCCTTACCGGGATCGTCGCCGTCCTCAATTTCGTCGCGCACCGGCGCCTGCCGTATCGGAAGATGCTTGTCCTCACGGGCGTGCTCCTCGGCGTGGTGCTGCTGGTGATGGTCGGCGAGCAGGCGCAGGAGATGCAGCTCGCCGGATGGATCCCAACGACTCCGATCGCCGCCTTGGGCGGGATTCCCGGCTGGATGGGGCTTTGGTTCTCCATCTTCCCGAACGTCCAATGCCTCGCGGCTCAGGTGGCGGCTGCCGTGGTGGTGGTCGGATCCTATTATGCCGCGCAGAGCCGGCGCCGCGGCCGTCCCGTCCGGAGCGCTGCGGCGGCGTAGCGAAAAGAAGGAGCCTCCCCGGAATCGTAGGCGGCCCGGCCCATAAATTGGGGGTTTTCCCCTAGGGACCAAACGCGGTCCGACGGGTCTGAGCGTGGCTTCCATGCCCGCGTTCGCGAGTGATTCATTCGACCGCGTCGACGATGCGCCGAAGAAGCGTCGGATCGTTTTGCTTGAGGACGATCCGAACGACGCCCTGCTGATCATCCACGAGCTGACGAAGAGCGGGCTGCCGGCGGACACCCATTGGGTCCGCGACCGGAGCGGCCTGCTCGCGGCGATCGAAGCCCCCCCGGACCTCGTCCTTTCCGATTATTGCCTGCCCGGATATGGAGGCATGGCCGCCCTGGCCGACGTGAGGGCCAAATGGCCGTCGGTGCCGTTCATCGTGATTTCCGGAGCTCTGGGCGACGAAGCCGCCGCCGCATGCATCAAATCGGGCGTGACGGACTACCTCCTCAAGGATCGTCTCGGCCGGCTCCCGACGGCGGTGTCCAAGTCAATCGAGGAGGGGCGGTGGCGTGCCGAGCGTGAAGCGGCTGAGGAGCGGCTCCGGCAATCGCAGAAGATGGAGGCGGTGGGCCGGCTTGCCGGAGGCATCGCGCACGATTTCAACAACGTGCTCACGGCGATCAACGGCTGGGTCGAGTTGCTCCTCGCCGGCGAACCGCTGCCGGAGCGGGCGGCGAACGTGGTCCGCGAGATCGGAGCCGCCGGGGAGCGCGCCGCCCGGCTGACCCAGCAGTTGCTCCTGTTCGGCCGCCAGCGCGTCCCGCAGCGCCAGCGCCTCGATCTGAACGCGCTCGTCCGGCGCCTGGCCGAGATGCTCGGCCGCGCTCTCGGCCCGGCGGCCGAGCTCGGGCTCGATCTGGCGGAGCGGCTGCCGTCCATCGAGGCGGATGCGGGCATGCTGGAGCAGGCCGTTGTGAACCTGGCGATCAATGCCGGCGACGCCATGCCCGGGGGCGGACGGGTCACCATCGAGACGGCGGCCGCCGTCTTCCGGCCGGACGCAAGGCGGGGCCTCCGTCCGCTCGGCGAATTCGTGCGCCTCACCGTCCGGGACCGCGGCTGCGGCATCCCCCCGGAGATCCAGCCGCGGATCTTCGAGCCGTTCTTCACGACCAAGGAACCCGGGCGCGGCAGCGGGATGGGGCTGTCGACCGTCTTCGGCATCGTCCAACAGCATCAGGGATGGATCGAAGTGGAAAGCCGCATGGGTGAAGGCACCGCCTTCGATATTTACTTTCCGGTGGCGGAAGCCGCCAAACCGGCCGTGTATCCGGAGACGCGCGCGGTCCCGACGCCTCCCGGCCGGGAGACCGTGCTCGTCGTCGAAGACGAATCGGTCGTCCGAAATCTGGTCATGTCGGCCCTGGGCCGGATCGGCTACCGGGTGATCGGCGCCGAGAATGGGCGCCGGGCGCTCGAGGAGTGGAAGCGCCACCGGGCCGAGATCGATCTTTTGATGACCGACGTCGTGATGCCGGGCGGTCCTGACGGCCTGGAGCTCGCAGATCTTCTCCGGACGGAGAGTCCGGATCTTCCGGTCCTGCTCACAAGCGGATATCACGAGCAGGTGGCCCGGTCTGGCTATGCGGCCTCGCCGGCGACGCAGTTTCTGCACAAGCCCTACGCGATGGGAAAATTGCTGGCGACCGTGCGCCAGTTGCTTGACAACGCGGGGAAATGCCGAGCCGCTGGGAGGCGATGATCGATGTTCTCTCCCGGCTCGGCCGGGTTGGATGCGCCCTCGCGGCCGCGGGATTGGCGGGCGGGACCTTCGCGGCGGGCCCGAAAACAGGTACCCCCGCGGTCGTCCGGGGCAGTGGGGCGTTCCGGACGCCGGCCGGGGCTTTTCGCGCGGCGGCCGGGGTGGGATGGGTCGGGTTGGGCAACGGCGCCGTCGAGGCGAGCTGGAATATCGCCGAGGGAAGCTTGCGGCCGGCGAACTTCCTGGACCGGTTGAGCGGGAAGACCTATCGCCTTCCGGCGGAGCTTTTCACGGTCGAACTTGCCGGCGGCGAAACGATCGCCGCCTCGCGGCTCGAACTGCGGGGCGTCCCGCGCGCCGAGGCCGTCCGCGGCGATCCGAGCGCCTCCAGCCTGGCCCGCCGCCTTCCGGGAGAGCGGATCGTCGCGGTGTTCGAGGATCCGAAGACCGGGCTTCGCGTCACCTGGAGCGCCATCGGCCGCGACGGGACCCGCTATCTGCGCCAGGAAATAAGCCTTGAGGCGGGGAAGACCGATCTTCCCGTCCGGCGAATAGTGATGCTGGACTGGGCTCTGCCGTTCGCCACCCGCGCCGGGACGGCCCGCGGCGTTCCGGTGCTTTCCCGGGACCTGTTCTGCGCCATCGAAAGCCCGATGGCGGAAAACACGGTTGCCCACGGCCGCGTGATCTGCGCCCTTGAGCGGAAGGTCCCGCTGTCGCGCGGCCAGGTGCTGACCTGCTCCAGCGTCATCGGCGTGACCCGTCCCGGCCAGCTGCGACGTGATTTTGAGCAGTACGTCGAGGACGAGAGGGCTCACCCCTATCGGCCTTTCCTGCAGTACAATACTTGGTACGATCTGGGATATTTCTACGTTCCCCCATACAATGAGGCCGGCGCGCTCGCTGCCATCGACGCGTTCGGCCGGCAGCTCGTCCGCGATCGTGGCGTCAAGATCGACTCGTTCGTGTTCGACGATGGCTGGGACGATCGCCGCACGCTGTGGAATTTCAACTCGGGCTTCCCGGACGGGTTCTCGCGCGTGCAGGCGGAAGCGGCGCGCTATGGCGCGGCGCCGGGGGTCTGGCTTTCGCCGTGGGGCGGCTACGGCGAGGCGCGGACGCTCCGGCTGAAATTTGCCCGCCGGCAAGGCTTCGAGATCAACGCGCAGGGCCTCGCGCTGTCGGGTCCGAGGTATTTCGCGTATTTTCGCGCGAAATGCCTGGGGATGATCGAGCGCTACGGGATCAACCAGTTCAAGTTCGACGGGATCGGGGACGCAACCGGCCGGTATCCCGGAAGCCGGTTCGGCAGCGACTTCGAAGCGGCGATCCAACTCATTCGGGATCTTCGCGCGGCGAAACCCGATCTATACGTCAATCTCACGACCGGCACCTGGCCGTCGCCGTTCTGGCTGCGGTACGCCGATTCGATCTGGCGCGGCGGGGAGGACCACGACTTCGCGGGCGTCGGCTCGAAGCGCCAGCAATGGATCACGTACCGAGACGAGGAGGTGTACCGGAATGTGGTCCGGACGAGTCCGCTGTTTCCGCTGAATTCGCTGATGCTGCACGGCATCATCTATGCGGTCCACGCCAACGGCCTTTACGACGATCCCGGCGGCGATTTCGCGAGCGGAGTGCGCGATTTCTTCGGGTCGGGCACCCAATGCCAGGAGATGTACATCACGCCGCGGCTCCTGACGAAGGCCGACTGGGATGTTCTGGCCGAGGCGGCGCGGTGGGCGCGGAGCAACGCGGGCACGCTTCGGGACACCCACTGGATCGGAGGCGATCCCGGCGCGGGTCAGGTTTACGGCTGGGCCGCCTGGTCGGGCGGGGCGGGCATTCTCGTCCTGCGCAATCCCAGCGACCGGCCCTCCCGGATCGGCGTCGACGTCGGGGCGGCGTTCGAGCTGCCGGCCGGCGCGGCCCGGCGGTATCTCGCGCACAGCCCGTGGTCCGAGGACCGGGCGCAGCCGTCGCTCGAATTGCGCGCCGGCTGCACCCACGTGTTCGACCTGCGGGCGTTCGAGGTGCTGACCCTGGATGCGCGGCCGGTTGCCGGACGAAACTGACCGCTCCGCAGTCAGCGCCGATCGTACACGAGCGTCAGGCGAGCGCCGGCAAACTCGGACGTTGTCCGCTCGATCCGGAGGGTCTTCCCGTCCGATCGAAGTCGCCCGCCTTCGCGAACGCCGGATCGCAACCCCAGATGACGGGCGTCCGGCCGGTGTACCTCGCCGCCAATTCCTAGGTTCGGCCGTGCACGTTCGGATCGTTGTGCTGGCCGGTCAGCACGTACCGCCCGGAGATTGACTGCAGGACGCGCAGAAGGGCCCTCGCCTCAGGGGAGGCATTGGGCGTGACGGGCGGAGCGCCTTCGTCGTGCGCGACGAGCGTCGGCGCCACAGCGCCGGCGGCGATCAGAACGAGGCCCAGAAGCTTGAGGAGGGTCTTCATAAGGCGGGAGAGGGCGACCCGGCGCCGATCCTGTCATGGCCCGCGCGGCGGGCCGATGCAAAAATCGAAAGAGGGGGACCGGTTGCATATTGCCGCGACACAAGCGAAAGTTCGGTTGAACAAGGAGCCCCATGTCCCATATCACCGTCAATCTGTCGGTCGAGGAGTTGGCCGCCGTGTCGCGGGCCGCCCGCCGCCTACGCGTCGAGCCCGACGCGATCGTCTACGCGGCGCTCGACCGGATGATGCTGCAAATGAACGATCCGTCGGTTCGGGCCGAGGTTGCGCGCTCGAACGAGGGGCGCGGCCGCGCGCTGCCGCGCTGGAGCGACCAGGCGCGGTCGGTGCACGCATACGAATCGCAGACCGACGACGAGTCCAAAAGGTCGGACTATCTGCGCGTCGACGAGTGGTAGCCGCGCGTCAGCCCGGTCCCGCCTCGAGCTTAACGTCCACCATCAGGTCCGTCGCAATTCGTTCCAGATCGGCGCGGAGGACCTTGAGGTTCGCATTTGGCGGGATCAGCACGGTGGCTCTCGCCTGAAACAGGCTGCCGCCGGTCATCGGGGCCTCGACGACTTCGGAGGTCAGCTCCTCCACGTTGGCACCGTGCGCGGCGAAAATCCCCGAAATTTGGAGCAGGATGCCCGGCCGGTCCTGGCCGACGATCTCGACCCGGGCCGGAGCGCCGCGTCCGCCGGACGCCGGGGCCGAGGCGCCTTCGGCGTGCGCGACGACCCGCAGTCCCTCGCGCTCGAGCGCTCGGAGAGCGGCGACGAGCGTGTCGCGCCGTTCGGCCGGCGCCTCGACCCGCACGATGCCCGCAAATTGGCCGCCCAGTCGGCAGAGCCGGCTTTCGAGCCAATTGCCCCCATGTTCGTCCACACGCGCGGCGACGAGCTGCACAAGGCCCGGCCGGTCGGCGCCGATGACCGTCAATAGGAGGGTCGAAAGCATCCCGCTCAAGGTGGTGGGCGGACGGGACGGCGGCAACCGGGAAAGGGGACTCCGAAACGTTTTGATCTCGGGCGATTCGTTCCCGTACCCTTTTCCCCCCATGAAATCTCTGATCGTCGCCTTGAGCGCGGCTCTGATCCTCGCCCTCTCGGTCCGCGCCGATGTCATTGTAACGACCGATGGCGCGCGGCTCGTCGGCAAGATCGCCGGCATTTCGGAAGGGACGATCTCCCTTGCGACCCATTACGCCGGCACCTTGGCCGTGAAGCAATCCGAGGTGGTCTCGATCGAGACCGACAAGCCGGTGTCCGTCCGGCTCGCCGGCGGCGTTCAGATGCAGGGGACGGTGGTGCCGGCACCCGCGCCCGCCGCGCCAGGCGCGCTTCGGATCACCGGGGCGGTCGGCACGATCTCGACGACGATGAGCGCGGTGGCGGCGGTATGGCCGGCGGGCGCCGTGGAGCCCGCCGTGGCCGCCCTCCAGCACCGCTGGAACTACGAGATCTCCGCCGACCTGGAGGGGGCGACCGGAAACACGAACAGCCTCAACACCGGCGTCAGTTTCGCGGCGGAGTCAACCACCCCGGTGGACACGCTCAAGTACTACGGATCGTACGACCGGGCGGTGGCACAGGGAATCCAGTCGGCCGACCAGTTCAAGGCGGGCATCGACTATGCGTACAATTTGACGCCGGTGTCGTCCTGGTTCCTGCGGGACGAAGGCGGGTTCGACCGGATCATGAACGAGCGCTACTACAATGTGGCCGCCGGCGGCTACGGCTTCGATCTCGTCAAGACGGCCAAGGACGTGCTCACGGCCCGGGCCGGTCTTGCGTATCGCTATACGGATTACCTCACCTCCGCGACTCCCACGGTGAGCTCGCCCGCGGGCGATTTCGAACTCGCGCACGATTTCAACGATCCGGTCTGGGGCGAGGTCAGCAACAATATCGCGGCGGTGCCCTCGTTCGCGGATTTCTCCGACATCACCGTGACGCAGGACAGCTTCTACCAGGTGCCGCTCAAAAATCCCCGGCTGAAGCTGCGGATCGGTTTCTCGAACAATTACAACAGCGAGCCGGGCCGAGGCTTCAAGCGGCTGGACACGCTGTATTACACCCGCCTTGTCTTCGACTGGGGCGCCACGCCGCCCGCCGTGCCCTGAGCGGCGTCCGGCGGAACCCTCCGGCTTGGCGCCTTTCCGGGCCAAGCCGGTTCGAATTGGCCGGGGAACCGTTCGGAGGCCGGAAGCGGCGTTTGGGTGGGTCGAATGAGGGCGGCGCTTCGCGATGAGGGTCCTGATCGCCCTTGCCAAGCCGGTGGAAGTGACGAACCATGGCCGCAAGTTCATGGGTTGCGCGCGATTCCTTGCCATCGTTGCGGTTTTGATGGCCCCGCTGTCGCTCAAGGCCTCGACTCGGTCTCAACCGGTATCGGAAGACGATCTCAAGGCGGTCTTCATCTTTCGCTTCACTCAGTTCGTCGGCTGGCCTCCCTCAGCCTTCGAGTCGCCGGCTGCGCCGCTCACGATCGGCGTGATCGGCGACGACCGCCTGTGCAAGGCGTTGGAGCAGGTCGCGGCCGGGGAATCGACCGGAGGACATCCACTCGAGGTGCGCTTGATCCGGCGCGCCGCGGACGCCGCGAGGTGCCAAGTCCTGTACCTGGCCCCCGGCGAGGAGGATGCGCGCCTGATTTCGCGGCTGCGGGCTCGCCCGATTCTCACCGTGGGCGACACGGACGCGTTCATCCGGGACGGAGGCATGATCCGTTTCATGCAAGAAGCCCACCGGCTTCGGCTCCTCATCAATCTCCATGCGGCCCGGGAAGCGTCGCTTGGAATCAGCGCCCAGCTCCTGCGCGTCGCGGAGGTCGAGCAGTAGGCCGCCATGAAGCCGCTGCGATTCAAGGACCTGTCGATCACGACCAAGCTGCGCTCGATGATCGTGGCCGCGGTCTTCGTCGCCGTTGCGGCGACCTCCGCCGTGTACGTGGTCTTCGAGACGCACGGCTTCCGCCGGAATGCAGCCGTGGCCGAAATCGTCCGCGCCAAGATCCTCGCCGTCAATTCCACGGCCGCGCTCGCCTTCAGCAGCCCGAAGGATGCCATGGAGATCCTCGGCGCCCTGAAGACCGACCCCCATGTCGTGAACGCCGCGATCTACGACGGCGCCGGCCGGCCGTTTGCCGTCTATTCCCGCGAGCCGACCTCGAAGTTCGCCGGGTTCCGGGCCGTCGACCGGGGCACCTACCGCTTTGGGCCGAACTCGATCGAGGTCTGGGTCCCGATCGAATTGGGCGGAAAATCCATCGGGACATTGGCCATCCGCCGAAACCTGGACGATCTCGCCGCCCGTCTTCGCGGGTTCGCCTTCCTCGCCCTTGCCGTCACGGGGGTCGCCGCCTTCGCGGCCTTTCTGCTCGCGGGGACGATGCAGAGGGCCGTCTCCCGGCCCGTGTTGGCCCTGGCGAGCGCGGCGGCCCGCGTGACCGAGGAGCGCGACTATTCGGTGCGTGTGGAAAGCGTCGCCCGCGATGAGATCGGCCGTCTGACCGAGGCGTTCAACGCCATGCTTGCGACCATCGAATCCAGCCGGACGGCGAACGAACAGCTCTACGAAGAGGTGCGCAGGCACGCCGGCGATCTGGAACTCCGCGTCAAGGAGCGCACCGCGCAGCTCGAGAGCGCCAACGAGGAGCTCGAGTCCTTCAGTTCCTCGGTGTCCCACGACCTGCGGGGCCCGGTCCGTTACATGAGCGGCTACGCCGAGGCGCTGCTGGAGGACCACGGGAAAGCGCTACCCCCGGAGGCGCGCGGTTACGTCCAACGGATTGTCGCCCAGGCGGAGCAGATGGATGCGCTCATCAACGCGCTGCTGGAAATCTCCCGCTCGAGCCAGCGCGCGCTCGCGCCCGAGCGGCTCGACCTCGGAGCGTTGTGCCGCGCGACCTTCGAGGAGCTGAAGAAGGAATCTGCGGGGGCGAAGGCTCGCGTCGCGATCGAGGCTCTCCCGCCGTGCCGCGCCGATCCGGTACTGGCGCGCCAGGTGGCCGCGAACCTCTTGTCGAACGCGATCAAATACAGCCGCAACCGCTCCGAGCCGCGGATCCGGGTCGGCTCGCGGAGTCTTCCCGGGGAAATCGGCCCGGTTTATTTTGTGCAGGACAATGGTGTCGGCTTCGACATGGCCCATGCCGGCCGGCTGTTCACCGCCTTCCAGCGGCTTCACACCGAGAAGGAGTTCGAAGGGACCGGGGTCGGCCTGGCGACGGTCAAGCGCATCGTCCAGCGGCACGGCGGGCGGATTTGGGCGGAAGCGGCGCCGGACGTCGGGGCCACGTTCTTCTTCACCTTGCCGGCGGCCTGAAGGCGTCCTGGCTTACGCTGGCTCGGCGCGCGGAAACGCCAGCGTGAGGGCCCAGGCCTCCATCGCCGCCTGGGCGCTGAAGCTCGGCCGTTCGTCGCGGAAGAACCCGTGGCTCGCATCGGGGATCTCGACGTTCACGTAGGACTTGGCCGCGCGTTTCAGTGCGCCGGTCGCGGCGGCGATCTGCTCGGGCGGGATATGCCGAGCGCGACCGCCCCAGGATAACAGCATGGGTCGGCTGGGCCGCCTGCGCTGCAGCTCAATCCGACGATGTCCCATTTTTGGGATGCATGCATTTCGATTCCGGCAAAGCGCGCGGGAGTTCCGCACGTGATGCTTCTATGGTTCATGCTGGAAGCCAATCGATTATGCATTATATCCTGAGCTGGCACGGCGCTTGCGACAGGCTGGGGCATGTTTCAAGGAATCGGAAAGCGTGTCTTCGCCGCCGCCTTGGCCGTGATCGCCGTGCGCTTGGCGGCGCAGGACCTCAAGGACGACGGACCCCTGCTGACGCTGAACGACGCGATCCGGCTGGCGCTGGCCAACAATCACGATCTAAGGGTCGTTTCGTACAACCGCGGGATCGCCCAGGGCGGCTGGCTGACCGCCATGGGTCAGTTTGATCCCGAGATCGTGGTGAACCGGAGCGAATCGGATCAGCGCTGGCTCCCGGAGATCGGCGCTTCGGATCTGTACGAGGTCAAGACTCAAACCTACGCCGCCGACCTTCAGGGCCAGACGCCCTGGGGCCTGTCGTACACCATCGGCGCGCAGGCGACCAACCAAGGGGACACGTACGATGCCTTTTCCAGCGATTTCAACACGTTCGGCGGGATCAACGTCACCCAGCCGCTCCTGCGGGGGTTCGGGTTGGCCGCGAACCTGGTCAACGTGCGGATCGCGAAAGCGGACCGGCGGATTTCCGAATGGCAGTATCGCCAGGCCGCGATCGACACCGTCACGAACGTCGTCATCGCCTACAGCAATCTCGTGGCGGCGCACGCCGGTCTGCGGATCGCCCGCCAGGTCCAGGCGCTGGCCGGCACGCTCGTGTCCGATAACGAAAAGGGATACCGGATCGGCAGCTACTCGAAAAGCGACGTCGTCCAGGCGCAGGCGAGCGCGGCGGCTCGGGAAGAGGGGATTCTCCTGGCGGAGCGCGCGGTCGTCGACGCCGAAATTCAGCTCCGGGAACTCATCGGCCAGGACGCCTTTCCCCCGGACCAGCCGGAGTACCGGCTCGAATTGCTCGCCCCGGCCGCCGATCTCGTGGTGCGTCCCGAGGCGGACCTGCGCACCGCCTTGGCCCTGCGGCCCGACTACCAGGAGGCTCGGCTCGGGCTGGACAAGAACCGGGCGACCGTGCGGGGGGCGCGCAACGGGCTCCTGCCGGAAATCGATTTCGTCGGAGGCTACGGCTACAACGGACTGTCCTCCCGCTTCTCCGCCGCCCGGCGGATGATCGGCGATCGCGACCAGCCGTCGTATTCGGCCGGGCTTCAACTTGTCCTGCCCATGACCAACGCCCAGGCGCGGGGGCGCGCACGGATCGCCCGGCTGCAGATGGCGGCCGCCGAGGAGAGCCTGCGGGGGCTCGAAGCGGACATCGCTCTCAGCCTGGCCGAGGCGGGTGGACAGATCGAGACGACTCGGGCCCGGGTGAAGGCGGACCGGACGGCGTACAATCTGGCAAAACAGGCGCTTCACGACGAGGTGGAGCGCTTCCACGCCGGGCGCAGCACGACCTTTGTCGTGCTGCAGCTCCAGGAGAATCTCGCGAGCGCCGAAAACAGCGTGTACGACGCTTTGGCTGACGAGCGCCGCGCCGAGGCGGAGTACGAGCGCGAACTCGGCGCGACCCTCCGCCGCCACCATATTTCGCTGGAGGAAAACTGAGGAAATCCCTTACGTGGCCGGGGCCGCCGCAGCCCGCCGCATGTCCCCGCCGCCTTTGCGCATCCTTATAGCCGACGACCAGCCCGACGTGGTCGAGGCGCTCCGGCTGCTCCTGAAAGGCGAGGGTTTCCACGTCGAGGCCGCGAAATCCCCCGCCGCTGCGATCAAGGCGGTCGAGGCGCGCGAATTCGCCCTCGTCCTCATGGACCTCAATTACGCGCGCGACACGACGAGCGGCCGGGAGGGGCTCGACCTGCTGAGCCGGCTCCAGGCCGTCGATCCGACCCTGCCGGCGGTCGTGATGACCGCCTGGGGTTCAATCGAACTCGCCGTCGAGGCCATGCGGCGGGGCGCCCGCGACTTCATCACGAAGCCCTGGGACAATCCCCGGCTGCTCGCCATCGTGCGCAACCAAGTCGAATTCGGCGGCGCGGTCAGGGCCTACCGGCGTCTGGAGGCGGAGAACCAGCTCCTGCGCGGCAAAGGAGAGCCGCCTCTCATCGCGCATTCTCCGGCGATGCGTCCGGTTCTCGAGGTGATCGCCCGCATCGGCCCCTCGGAGGCGAATGTCCTCGTCACGGGCGAGAACGGGACCGGCAAGGGGCTCGTGGCCCGGGCGCTGCACGCCGCGTCCGCCCGCTCCGCCAAGCCCTTCATCCCGGTCAACATGGGCGGCCTGCCGGAATCGGTGTTCGAAAGCGAGCTGTTCGGCCACGTGCGCGGCGCCTTCACCGACGCCAAGGCGGACCGGGCCGGGCGTTTCGAACTCGCGGACGGAGGAACGCTCTTCCTGGACGAAATCGGCAACATCCCCGCGGGGCAGCAGGCGAAGATCCTTCGGGTCATCGAACGGGGCGAGTACGAGCGCGTGGGCTCCTCGCGGACGTACCGCGCGGACGTGAGGCTCATTTCGGCGACGAACGCCGACCTCGATGCGGAGATCGCGGCGGGGCGGTTCCGGCAGGACCTGCTTTTCCGGCTCAACACCATCCGGATCCACCTGCCGCCCCTGCGCGAACGGCGCGAGGACATCCTTCCCCTGGCTCAGCACTTCCTGCGCCAGCACGTGGAGCGCTACCGCAAGGCCCTGTCCGGATTCGAGGAGGGCGCGGTCCAGGCCCTGTGCGATCATGGCTGGCCCGGGAACGTCCGCGAGCTCGAGCACACGATCGAGCGGGCTGTGCTCATGGCGGGCGGTGGCCACCTCGTCCGCGTGGACGACCTTGGGCTCGATTCCCGCGCGGCCCCGGGGCGGATCGAGGAGATGAACCTCGACGAACTCGAATCGTTTCTCATCCGCAAGACCCTCGCGCGATGCGACGGCAACGCCCGCCGCGCGGCCGAGCAACTGGGCCTGAGCCGCAGCGCGTTCTATCGCCGGATGGACAAGCACGAGCTCTAGCCTGCATCCATCATGAATTCCGGCAAATCTCGCCCGAATCCGTCTGCGCAAACGCCCTCAGGCTCCCTCAGCAGTGTTAGAAGCACGGCTCGGTCGGCTTCGGGCGCTTTCGCTCGACGGCTTCGGACGATCCACGCCGGTGTCATGATGGATGCAGGCTAGTCCGGAGCGTGCCTGCGGATCCTTCATGAAACCGATGCGAGCGGGCGAACGGTCGGCATCGCCGAATCGCGGGGCGTTCCCCGGGGCGGCCATGAAACTCTCGCACGAGTGGACCCTCTTGCTTTACGCCCTGGCTTCCGGGCTGCCCGCGGTGGTCCTGGCCTTCGTCCTGCTCGCGCGAAGCGGTGCCGAGCCCGATCTCCGCATTTCCGCCGGAGTCCTAGTCGTCCTGTGCTGGATCGGCTTCGCTGCCGCCGTGCGGGCGAGGGCCGTCCGGCCTCTCCAGACCATGGCGAATCTCCTGATGGCCCTTCGGGAGGGAGATTTCACCTTCCGGGCGCGAAACGCGCGTCACGGCGACGCCTTGGGCGAGGTCCTGGTCGAGATCAACTCCCTGGGCGACCTCCTCCAGTCGCAGCGCCGGGGCGCCGCCGAAGCCGCGGCCCTCCTGCGGACGGTGATGGCGGCCATCGACGTGGCGATCTTCGCCTTCGACGAGCGCGGGCTCCTGAGGCTCGCGAACCGCGCGGGGGGCGAGCTTCTGCGCGAACGGCCGGAGCATCTCCTGGGCCGGCCGGCGGCCTTGCTCGGCCTCGCCGAATGCCTCGAAGGCGAGCGTGCGCGGGTCCTGGAACGGACGGTCTTCCCGGGGGGCCGGGGCCGCTGGGCCATGCGACGCACCGGCTTCCGGGAAGAGGGGCGAGCGCACCGTCTCGTGGTCATCACGGATCTGAGCCAGCCGCTGCGCGAGGAGGAGCTTCAAGCCTGGCAGCGGCTGGTCCGAGTGCTGGGTCATGAGCTGAACAATTCGCTCGCGCCGATCAAGTCCATCGCAGGGTCCCTCGCGGAGTCGCTGCGCCGCGGCGAGCGCACGCCCGAGTGGGAGGCGGACCTGCGTTCCGGCCTCGACATCATCGAGAGCCGTGCGAGCGGGCTCGCCCGATTCCTCCAAGCCTATTCGGAGCTGGCGCGGCTGCCTCCGCCCGCGCCCAGCCGCTTCGAAATGGGTGCGGTCGTCCGGCGCGTCGCGGCGCTCGAGGCCCGGCTCTTGGTCGCGGTGGAGCCTGGACCGCGCACGGAACTGCGGGCGGACATGGCGCAAGTCGAACACGCGTTGATCAATCTGGTGAAGAATGCCGCCGAAGCCGCCCTGGCGCAGCGGAACGCCGGCCGCGCCGACGCGGGCGTGCGCGTGGGCTGGCGGAGGACGCGGCGCGGGGCGGTCGAGGTTCGTGTCGAGGACGACGGACCCGGCCTTGCCCAGACCGCCAACCTGTTCGTGCCGTTCTTCACGACGAAGCCGGAAGGCTCGGGCATCGGGCTCGTCCTTTGCCGGCGGATCGCGGAAAATCACGGGGGATCGCTCGACCTGGGAAACCGGACCGACGCCGAGGGCTGTGTGGCGCTGCTGCGGCTGCCCATCGCGGCCGCCGAAGCGTCGAATCTTCTTGAGCGGTGAAGACGCGCCGCACGGGCTTTGAAAAGTCCGGAGCCATCGGCGGGACAGCACCCGGGGCGGGCCGCGGCTTGCCGTCCCGCTTTCGGGACGGCGGCGTCCCGCAAGCGACGTGGCTTTTGCGCGCCGAATTCCGGCCTCAGGCTGTTAATGGCTGATGTGTAATATCTTGACGCTAGCGCTAATTCCTTTGGCACGCAGGCTGCAATACGCGAACCGATGGACATCGCCCGACCTGAACTCGCCAAAGCTCGGCGCAAGCGGCGCATCCTTCTGGGGAGCATTGCCGGGCTTGCGCTCGTCGGCATCACGGTGGCCCTCTCGCGGCTGAGGCCGGCGGCCCCCCACGTGGATCGCAGCCTCGTCTGGATCGACACGGTCAAGCGAGGCTCCATGGTCCGGCAGGTCCGCGGCCCCGGCACCCTGGTGCCGGTGAACATCACGTGGATCGCGGCGCGAACCGAAGGACGAGTGGACCACCTGGTCCTTCATCCCGGCGCGGCGGTGGAGGCGGACAGCATCATCCTCGTGCTCACGAATCCGGACGTGGTTCAGGCCGCCGCCGACGCGCAGTCGCAGCACAAGGGCGCCGAAGCCGAGCTGCGCGCCCTTGAAGTCCAGCTTCAGGGCAGCGAACTGGCCGCGGAGTCCGACGCGGCGAACGCCAAGGCCAATTTCGAGCAGGACCGGCTGCGCGCCGCGGTGGACCGGAACCTGTACAAGGACGGCTTGGTCTCCTCGCTCGAACTGCGTCTGGCCGAGGTCAGCGCGGACGAGGCCGACACGCTCAACACGATCGCCGAGAAGCGCTATGTCTTCGCGAAGGAATCGATGGCGCCGCAGCTCGCGGTCAAGCAGGACGAGGTCGATCGGCTGAAGGCGCAGGCCGTGCTCAAGCGCAATGACGCGGATGCCCTCAACGTTCGGGCCGGCATGGCCGGCGTCCTCCAGCTTGTGCCGGTCGACGTCGGCGCGCAGGTCCAACCTGGGACGAATCTCGCCCGCGTCGCCGACCCCACCCTCCTCAAGGCCCAGGTCCAGATCGCCGAGACACAGGCGAAGGATGTGCGTCTCGGCCAGCAAGCCGAAGTGGACACGGGCAACGGCGTCGTGGACGGCACCGTCTCGCGGATCGATCCCTCGGTCCAAAACGGCACCGTGACCGTCGACATCGCACTGCCCCGCAAGCTGCCCGATGGCGCGCGGCCCGATCTGTCGGTCGACGGCACGATCGAACTCGAGCGTCTGAAGGACGTCGTTTACGTCGGCCGGCCGGCGTTCGGCCAGGACAACTCCGTCGTGGGCCTATTCCGCCTGGAGCCCGACGGCGTTCACGCGACGCGCGTGCAGGTCCGGCTGGGCCGCAGCTCCGTGAACAGCGTCGAGATCCTAAGCGGGCTGAAGCCGGGCGACCGGGTGATCCTCTCAGACATGTCCCAATGGGACGCGGACAACCGCATCGTGCTCGACTGATTTTCCGCCAGGCCCTTCATCCCATCCTCAACCCCGACCGCCATGTCCGATCCGCTCATAAAGCTCGACGCCGTCACCAAGGTGTTCCTGACCGACGAGGTCGAAACCCACGCGCTCTCCGGCATTCACCTGGAGGTGCATCAGGGTGAGTATCTGGCCATCGCCGGCCCCTCCGGCTGCGGCAAGACCACGCTGCTGTCCATCCTTGGGCTCCTCGATTCTCCGACCGAGGGAACCTACACCTTGAACGGCCGGCCTGTCCACGGGCTTTCGCCGTCGGAGCGGGCCCGCATCCGGAACCGGGAGATCGGGTTCATCTTCCAGTCGTTCAATTTGATCGGCGATCTGACGGTTTACGAGAACGTCGAATTGCCGCTGACCTACCGGGGAATGCCTGCGGCCGAGCGCCGGCTGCGGGTCGGGGAGGCGTTGGAGAAGGTCGGCATGGCCCACCGGGTGAAGCATTTTCCGGCGCAGCTCTCAGGCGGGCAGCAGCAGCGCGTGGC
>JBOHXF010000206.1:0-1688 GCA_050737455.1 Opitutaceae bacterium
CCGGAAGCGGCTCCGGACGGGCGCCCGCCGGCGGATGCCACGCCCGCTCCGCCGCCCGAACCGCTTTTCCCGCTCGAAGAGGGCCCGGACAAGCCGGCGCCAGCCGGCGCGGCGCCCCGGGGCGTCAAGGGAACGTCCACCTTCAGGCCCGGAGAGGAGCCGCCCGGCTCCCATCCGTCGGCCGAGGAAAGGACCCCCACGAGCCGCGCGTCGTTCGGCGGCGCCGAATCGCCGACCGGCATCGTGATCTCGAAGCCGCCGTCCTTTGCATGGACCGACTGGGGCTGGGAGTAGTCGATGAGCCCGTCGGCCGAGAAGAAATAGAGCCCCTCCGGCGTGTGCGCCGGCGATCCGGCGGCGGGCGTCACGGTGAGCGTGACCGTCGTCCCCGACCGGCTCGCCGCAAGATGCCAATTCGGAAGGGCCTTCGGCAGCGACGCCTCCGCGCGGGCGATCTTCCCGCTCCACTGCGGATCGGCCGGCGGAGGCCCATCCGAAACCGGCAGCGTCAGCGAAAGCGCAGCATCGCCCGGCACGCACTCCTCCGAGCACATCAGCCAGCTCGCGTCGGCCTTGAGCGTGACCTCGCCTTTCGGCGGCAAGGTGGCCGGCGGGGTGAGCGTCACGAGGAGAAAGACCTCCCCTTGGTACCCCATGCCGGCGATGTTGCCGCGGGTGTCCTTCACGAGCGTCGGGGTCGGCCACTGGATGTCGCCCGCCTTCCATCGGGGCGGGAGATGCCAAGTCAGCGTGGTCGGCAGGCCGGTGCCGGGATTCAGCCAGTAGGTGTGCCAATGCGGGTCGTGCTGGAGGCGCAGCCCCACCGTGAACGGATGTCCGGGCTCGATCGAAGCCACCGGTGAAACCAGCTCGGCGACCACGTTGCCGTCGCGAATCGGCGCGCCGGGCAAAGGGCGGCCGAACAGGGCGGCGACGATGAGTAAGGCGAAGAGGCGTTTCATGAAGATGGCGCGGACGAGGGATGGCTGGCCCGAGAGGGCCATCTTCATCCCTTTTTGCCGCATTGCAATAGATCGAAGACCACGGAATTCCTATACCAGAAATATGCAATAAACGTATCGGCAGTATCTTGCGAAGGGACGAGCCGAACAGGAACGGACGGGGGGGCCGCCGCCTGGCCCGCGCCCATCGCAAGATGAGCAACGAACGGGGGAGCCGCCCGGCGACGGAGCGCGAAGCGCGGAGCGGGCGAAAGCCCCGAAGCAAAGCAAAGGGGCTCGACCTCCGGGCGTCCGGGTCGACCGAAACGACCGAAGCCGACCCAGGGGGCTCTCAGCACATCGTCGGGGGGCCGAGTGCGGCCAAACCCGGCGAATCCGCCGAGATTCGGCCAAGTTTTTGACGCATGAGGCTAAAGGCCAATTGGCACCGTGATCTGCATCGAGAAGGTGCGGCCGAGCGGGCTGTAGGCGCCGTCGTAGCCGAAAATGTCGTTCGAGAACGGCGGAGGAACATCGCCGATGTTCTGAATCCCCACCGCGAGACGGAGGCCCTTGCCGTATCCGCGCCAGAGGCCCCGTGGGAATTGGTACCCGACGTTCAGGTCGAAAGTGGTGACCGAAGGCTCGTGGACGACGATGAACCCCGGTTCGTCGTCCAGGGCGTTGTTGGAGTCGTTGGTGGAAAACCGGCCGGTGTAATACGCGAAAAGCATCGCCGTCCAGTTG
>JBOHXF010000207.1:0-1524 GCA_050737455.1 Opitutaceae bacterium
CCTCCGAGGTGGCCGGAACCGCCGGATCCGGCTCGGCCGAATCGTGAGCCTGGTCTTCGCCGCCGACCGGCTGTTCGTCGGTCGCCGTCTCCGGCGAGGCGGACGACGCTTCGCCCCCGCCCGCGGATTCAGGCGTACGCTCGGGAAAGTTCTCCGGATCGAGCTCCTCGCGCTCGACCTCCTTCTTGCGGGCTTCGACCATCGGAGGCGGCGCGTAAAGGCTGCCGTCGATGAACTCGGTGACATAGCCTTCACGCACGAGCCAGAGCAGGTCGCCCTGAAGCCGGGCAACCCGCTCGCGCTGCTCGACAGTGAGCACGTCCGCAAGCGCCGCGCCCGGTTCGCCGCTCTCGGGCGACTCGGGCGCCAGACCGAGAAGCAGCCTCGGCAGCTCGCCCGCCTTCGCCATGGGATGAGCCTCGACGAAGCCGATCAGGGCCCCGATGGATTCGGCGAAGGTCTGGCCGGGGGTCCGGAACTTGCGCTTGACGGCACAGACGTACGAAACGCCCTTCGCCCCTTTCTTGAATATCGTGAAGTGCTCGCGCCGCAGACGCCCGCGCAGGGCGTTGGCCGTGTCCAGAGGGAATCGGCGCTGGCGCTCCAAAGCTCCCTCGATCGCCCGGCGGATCTCGCCGGAGGGCAGCGTCTCCACCTCGCGGCCGTGGAAGCGAGCGTGGTTCGCCGGCCGCACCACCTTGTCCTTCGCCTGGCCGAGCACGTGGGCCCTCGCGTCCTCCCAGGCATCGAAGGACGGCGGCGTCTGGCCCTCGGGCACGTGCCCCTTCCAAGTGTACCGCGTGACACGCTTCATCTTCTCGAGCCACTGGTTGACCACCTCGGGGTCGCGGACCGTTTCGATCCGGCTGCGATAGGCCTCCATGGGCATCCGGAAATTCTGCGCGGCGTAGTGCTGCTGGACGATCTGATTGTACCGGTGGTAGTTCGGCGGTCCGAGCAGTTCCCCCGTGATCCCGCAGCGGTTGATGACCTGGAAGCTGCCCTTTGGCGGCTCGACCTCAGCCTCCGTCAAGTCGAAGTACAGCCGGAGATGCTTCGAGAGGACGTGCGCGACAGCGAACTCCTCGTTCTCAAAAGGCAGCGCGTCCGGCACGGAGATGTGGATCGGCTCCTTCGGCGGAGCGCCGGCAGTCTCGGGAGCGGCCGGCTCCCGCTGCTCGGGCGCGGCGCTCTGGCGCGGGGGAACCCCGCCCCGATGAGGATCGGAGGGATCGCGGCGCGTCAGGAGCACGGTGAAGCGCTCCGGCTTCGCGAGGACGGTGCGGGCGATCTCGAACAGCTCGATCGTCCGGCACGAGGCGCGCACGGTCTTTACGAGCGCGTTGAAGCTGTTGTCCTCGGGATAGAACGTCACCGAGAAATACGGGCTATCATAAGGAATGCGGGCCTCGTGCTGCGCCGGCATTCTGGCGCCAGGCCCGGCCCGGCCTCCCCCCCGGGAATCGCGCGGCTCGTAGCGCGGCCGCCGCTCGACGCCGCCAGATCCGCGGGGCGCCCCTTCCG
>JBOHXF010000208.1:0-8204 GCA_050737455.1 Opitutaceae bacterium
TACCTGGAATGCGCCCGGTGCGGCACCCTGCGGATCGCGGCCGTGCCGGCGGACCTGGCGCGGTTCTACCCGGCCGACTACTATTCGTTCGCCGCCCCACCGCCGATGCGGCTGCGTTTCCGCCGGATCCGCCGGCTGTTCGCCCGGTGGCTGATCTCCTCCCCGGATCCGCTCGCGGCCGCCGTGGCCAAATGCCTTTCCTACCGGCGCTTCGGCTTTTTCAACTGGTGCAGGCTCGCCGGGGCGCGCCCCGGCTGGCGAATCCTCGACATCGGCTGCGGGAGCGGGGGTGTCCTTCGCCGGATGAAGCTTTTCGGGTTCGGCCCGCTCACCGGCATCGATCCCTATGCGCCGTCCGACGTTCGCGAGCCCGGATTGTCCCTCTTCCGCACGGATCGTCCTCCGGAAGGCGAGCGCTTCGATCTCGTCATGATGAACCACGTGCTGGAGCACCTGCCCGATCCCCAGGCCGGCCTGGAATCCGCCCGCGTCTGCCTAGTGCCGGGCGGCCGGCTTCTCGTCCGGGTCCCGATCGCCGGGAGCTTCGCCCACCGCCGATTCGGGGCCGACTGGTACCACCTCGACGCGCCCCGTCATCTTGTCGTCCCCAGCCTCGCCGGAATGAGCCGTTTGGCCGAGCGGGCCGGGCTCAGCCCGATTTATTCCGGCTTCGATGGCGAAGAACCCTCGTTCCTCATGAGCGAAAGCTATCGCCAGGGCCATGCCTCGCGCGTCGCGCCCCGCCCCAACCGGCGCACCCGGGTGCGTTACCGCCGCCGTGCGCATCGGCTGAACGAGGTTGGCGATGGCGATCTGGGGGTGTTCATTTTCGTGGCGGGAGGCGAATTCGGCGGGCAAGCCGGGTCACCCAACCGTTCCGTCCAATCGGACCGTTTTTCAGGTTCGCCCTCCCCTGCGCGGGTGTCACAATGAGGATTCCACCATGGCAGCACCCAAGACTCTCCGCTGGGGAATCCTGAGCACCGCGCGGATCGGCCGCAAAGTCTGGCCGTCCATTCTCCTGTCGGGCAATGGGGTCGTGGCCGCCGTCGCCAGCCGCGACCGTGCCAAAGCGCAGGCGTTCATCGACGAAAACCAGGCGGCAAACCCATTCCCTGAGGCGCCGCGGGCCATCGGCAGCTACGAAGAGCTCCTGGCGGCCAAGGACATCGATGCCGTCTACGTCCCGCTGCCGACGGGGATCCGCCGTCAGTGGCTGATTGCGGCGGCGGCGGCGGGCAAGCACGTGGTATCCGAGAAGCCGAGTGCCGCGTCTCTTTTCGACCTCCAGGCGATCCTAGATGCCTGCGAACATCACGGCGTCCAATACATGGACGGGGTGATGTTCATGCATGGCCCCCGCCTGCAGCTCCTGCGCGAGGCGCTCGACGATGGGCGCGCTTTCGGCGAGTTGCGCCGGGTGACTTCGACCTTCTCCTTCTGCGGCGATCACGCGTTCCTCGAAAAGGACATACGGCTCGATTCCTCCATGGAGCCGCTCGGCTGCCTGGGCGACCTCGGCTGGTACTGTGTGCGGTTCTCCCTTTGGGCGGGGAAATGGGCGCTGCCGAGGACCGTCAAAGGACGCATCCTCCGCTCCGCCCGCCGGGCGGACGCGGCCGGGAGCGACCAAGTGCCGCTCGCCTTCTCAGGGGAACTGCTCTTCGACGGCTGGTCGGCGGCGTTTTACTGCTCGTTCGACAGCCATCTGCAGAACTGGGCGTATGTCGAGGGGACCGCGGGCATCGTCCGCCTGGAGGATTTCGCGTTTCAACAGACGGGCCGGCGCGCCCAATTCTGGAAGGGGACCGAACCCATCGCGACGGATCAGTACGGCGATCCCCATCCCAAAGGCCAGGCGACCCATCTTTACCGCACCTTCGCCGGCCTCGTCCTGTCCGGCCGGCGCGATCCGTTCTGGCCGGAGGTCTCGTGGAAAACCCAACGGGTGCTGGACGCCTGCCTGCGCTCGGCACAAACCGGCGCCGACGCGGCGTTGGGCTAGAGCCTTCTCAGCACAAGCGCAGCCGCTTCCAATCCGTGATTTCTCTCTGAAAATGTGCTGGTTCGGGCTCCGAAGACGGCCAGGGATTCATCGAAAATGCTCCAAGCCGGAACCGGACCGGCAAGTCGAGCCGATCTTGCCCAACCCGCCGGACGCCCCGGGGAGTCCGTCGCCCCTCCCAGATCCGTTCGGTATTCGCCTGGATGATGGAATCCCGATTCGGCCCGCATCTTGGGCCCTTTCGACTCGCTTGCCGCATCGTTACGGCGATTTCGGCCGGACGACCAGCACCCGGCTTTCGAAGTTCCCCTCCACCGGCTCCTCGGACCACACGGCGGCCAGTTCGCCTCCGGCGCCCGCAGCGATCTCCCGGGCCTCGGACTCCGGCACCGTGAACATGGCGATGACTGGCGCCAGGGCGAGGCGGCCGTTCAGCGCGCGGCAGGCGCGCTTCGCGAGGCTCGGCGGCCACCATCCGCCGCCCCGGCGCCGGCGCGTCATGACCTGGACCAAGACCAGGCCGCCCGGCTCGCACACCCGGATCATCTCCGCCAGATAGCCCCGGGCCAGCGGGGGCGGCATGTGCTGGAGCGTGATCAGCGAGTAGACGAAATCGAACGAGCCGGAGGCGAACGCGCCCAGATCGGGACGGTTGTTGTGGACGAAACTCACTCCGGGAACCCCGGCGTGAAGCTCCCGGGCCAGGTCGACCATCCGCGCGGAAAGGTCAACGCCCACGGCGGAGCCGAACGTTTCGGCCAATGGCCGCGTCAGCCGTCCAAGCCCGCATCCGAAGTCGAGGGCGCGGCCCCGCCCCACCCTGAATCCCTCGGCCTTGAGGCGGTCAAGATGCCGCTCCACGTCGCCGCGACCCGTCGCGAAAAACTCCTCGCGGTCCCACCGGCCGTGCCGGCGGCCCTCCCGCGTCAGAATCGTCCAATACGGATCGAGCCGCGCGTTTCGCTCCCATTGCCGGCGCAGGCGCCTCAGCGGTCGGTCCGTGGACATTCAGGCGATTTGAAGGGCTGGCGGAACCCTAGGCAACCGGGCATTCGCCTCTCATCGCCTTGTTTCCATCTGGCCCCGCGTCACGCCCAACTGGCGGATCAATTTCAATTCGCGCCAGAGCTCGTCCCCGCCGATTTCACCGGCCAGAAGCCGGCGGTAGCGCTCAATGGTCCGCCCCACCTCGGCCGCGTCCTCGTTCACGAACTCGACCCGGAAATGCCGGGCGCCCAGGCCGCGGAGCCGCTCCGCATAGTGCGCGCCGGTCTGAGCCCGGTTGTTGTAAACCGTGTTGCGGCAGCCCGCGTCGGCTTTCAGCGGCAGCTCGGCGCCGACCCGGTCGCGCAACGCGACGCGGTGGCGCTCGCAGGGCCGGCCGCAGTCGCGGTAGTCCTTTCCAGCCGAGAGGAACGCGCAGAACACGCAGTGGTTCATGTGGAACATCGGCATGCGTTGGTGCAGCGTGATGTCCAGGACGCCGCCGGGCACCGCCTTGAGCAGCGCCTCGAGCTGTTCCAGGTTGAGATCGTAGCTCGCCGTCACCCGCTCCAGGCCCCAGCCGCGGAGGAAAAGGTCCGCGGCCCAGGGATTGGCCACGTTGAGCGAAAAGTCCCCCCGCCTGCGGTCCCCGGCGAAATAGGCGAGATGATCGTAGTTGCGAACGAGATATCCGTCCGCGTCGCACGAACGGACCTGCTGCAAAATCCACTCTTCGCCGGGCAGGAAGATCCGTGGAGGGGCGACCCAGATCGAGGAACCGGCCACTGGCTCCGCCGCCTGGAGCTCGCGGAACCGCGCCACCGCATCCCGGTAGCGCTTCGGGTTCTCGAATTCGCAGTAGAGCGTCCGCGCCCCGGCGGCCCACGCGGCGTCGAGCTGCTCCGGCAGGCGCAGGACCGCGATCAGTTCCGCCTCGTCTCGGTCCGATCGGGCGCCAGCCCGCTCCGGAAACCTCGGCGGTGAAATCGCGGATTCCAGGCACCAGCGACATGGCCGGGCGCGCAGCTCCTCGAGCGCGCCCACCGCCTCCCGGCGCAGGCGGTTCAGCTCGCTCACCGGGATCATGAGCCCGCCTTCGAGAACGATTTGCAGTTCACCGAGGCGAAAGGGCGTCCCGCCAAGCCTTTCCAGCGCTTGCCGCAGGCGCGTCTCGCCGAGCGGCTGGCTGGCCGCCGCCGCGAGCACGATCCGCGACTCGGCTTTCGCCATCCGGCCCTCCTCATCCTCCACCAGCAGCGTCAAGGGGCCGCCCGCCCGGCCATGGACCTCCATCCGCACGGGGCGCCGGAAGCGGGTTTGCCCTTTGGCGAACGTGGCCCGCACTTCACGCTTCAAAGCAGGATCGTCCGTCTTCCAGAGGCGCTGACCGGGCCGGACCCTCCGCCAATCAATGTCGCCGCGTCCGAACCCGAGCGAAGTCTCCCCGTCCGGTGCCGTCCGGACCTCGTAGACCCGGCCGCCCTCTTCGCGATCCTCGGGCCTTCCGGCGTCGAAGACAATGCCGTCGCCGGGCTTGATCGGCCCGGCGGAACGGACGCGGACCCCGCCTCCGCCCACCCCGAGGACCTCGCCGAGGTAGACGCCGCGCTTGGTTCCGAACCGGGCGTGCACGAGCTTCCGATTGTCGAGCCCCCGGAACCATCCGGTGGATAGCCCGCGGGAGAAACTCATCTCAAGCTCGTACCGCTCCGTCTGAGAACCTGCTCCGGTCCCGGCGGACCCGGAGCCCGCCGCAACGGCCGCCGCGGCTTCCGCACTGGCCGGCGTCTCCACGCGGGCCCCCGTATCCGTCCGCTGCGCCAGGATGCGATCCAGCGCCCGCCGGTACACCCGGGTGACGCTCGCCACGTATTCCGGCGACTTGAGCCGGCCCTCGATCTTCAGCGAAGCGACGCCCGCACGGACCAATTCGGGCAGAACATCGATTCCCGCCAGGTCCTGCGGGCTCAAGAGATACCGGCGGTCGCCCAGGGGGACTTCGCGGCCGTCCGAAACGAGCTCGTATGGCAGGCGGCACGCCTGCGCGCACTCGCCGCGGTTGGCCGAGCGCCCGCCCAGCGCCTCGCTCGTCAGGCACTGCCCCGAGTAGGCCACGCAAAGCGCCCCATGGACGAACACCTCCAGGTCGAAGCCGGGCTGGGCGGCGCCGATCCGTTCGATATCGGCGATGGAATTCTCGCGGGCGAGGACGACGAGTTCCGCTCCCAGCTCCCGCGCGAATGCGACCCCGGCCGCGCTTGTCACCGTCATCTGCGTCGAGGCGTGGATCGGGAAATCGGGCGAAATCGCCCGAATCAGCCGGCAGACCCCCGCGTCCTGCACGATCGCGGCGTCGATCCCCGCGCTCACGATCGCGCGGATGTACCGTGCCGCCTCGTCCAGTTCGTTCGCGAAGACCAGGGTATTGAAGGTGACGTAGCCCCGTACGCCGCGCCGGTGCAGGAATTCGACCAACGTCGGCAGGTCCGCCTGGGTGAAGTTTTTCGCCCGCATACGCGCGTTGAACCGGTCGAGCCCGAAATAGATCGCGTCCGCCCCGTTTTCCACGGCGGCGCGCGCGCATTCCCAGTCCCCAGCCGGGGCGAGGAGTTCGGGCCGTCGTTTCGGCAGTGCGTTCACGGCCCCTTTTTACCCCGAGGGCGGGTTGCATGCAAGCGGGGCGCTCGCGCGCAATCCGCGGCGATCAACTTCGGTTGCGAGGATGGTATTTCCGGTGGTGTTCGATCAGACGGGTCGATTCGACCGCCGTGTAAATCTGCGTCGTCGAGATGCTCGCGTGCCCCAGCATCTCCTGGATCGCGCGCAGATCCGCCCCACCGGAAAGGAGATGGGTGGCGAACGAATGGCGCAGGAGATGCGGCTTCACCGAGCCCTTCAAGCCCGCCCGCTTCGCGTAGTTTTTCACGATCAGCCAAAGCCCCCCCCGGGAAAGCGGCCGGCCTCGGGTGTTGAGGAACAGCTCGCTTCCGGTGCGGGCCTTGACCAGATCCGGCCGGCCCGCGGCGAGGTAGCGCGCCAGCGCTTCCGCCGCCCGGCCGCCCACCGGCACCACGCGCTCCTTGGAGCCCTTGCCGAAGACCCGGACGAAGCCTCCCTCCAGATCGTGCTGTTGGATCAGAAGCCCGCCAAGTTCGGATACCCGCAGGCCGCTCGCGTAGAACAGCTCGAGCAGCGCGCGGTCACGCAGGTCGGCAGGGCGGCCGCCGCAGGCCGCGCCGAGGAACCGGCGCACGTCCGCCACGCTCAGGGTCTCCGGCAGCTTCCGGCGGATCTTGGGCCCGGTCAGCAGTTCGGAAAAATCGTCCGGCCGGAGGTTCTCCCGCACAAGGTGGCGCGCCAGCATGCGGAGCGCGGTGAGCCGCCGCGCGACGCTCGCCGGCGCATCGCGCCGGCCGAGGCTCCGGATCCAGGCCCCGGCCTGTTCGGCCGTGAGCGTCCGCCAATCCCTCGCGCCCTGCCCGGCGGCGAACCGCGCCGCCTGGTCCAGATCGGACTGGTACGCGGAGCGGGTGTGGCGGGAAAGCCCGCGCTCCAGTTCGAGGTGCGCTAGGAATCCGTCGATGTCGGTGGCGAAGGCGCCTGGCGCCCGGCTGCCGACCGCCTCCCGGCCCGGGCCCTTCGCCGGCTGGCCGCCGGTTTCGCGGGACCGCGCCATGGTTCGGCAGGCGAAAGCCCGTTCAATATCTCCGGCGATGCGGAGGAGGCGGCTGATTCTGCTCCTTCATCCGGAAGGTGATCCTCGCTTTTTCCAAGTCGTACGGGCTCATCTCCATTTTCACCGTGTCGCCCGCGGCGATCTTGATGAAGTTTTTGCGCAGCTTGCCGGAAATGTGGGCGAGCACCACGTGGCCGTTGGCCAATTGCACCTTGAACATGGTGCCGGGAAGCACCGCCACGACCTTGCCTTCCACTTCGATCGAATTGCCGTCGGACATGGATGTGGGGGGTCAGGAGCCCGCGCGCGGGAGGAGGATCATGGAGAGAGGAATCGAAAAGCCCTTGTAAGGGGGAAAAGGATGACCCTGAGTCAAGGGGAACCGCCCGGCCGCAGCAACCTTTTCCGTGCCACCCTGCCCTTTCGAGAAGCGCTTCCCCTCCCAATTGTCGCGGGACGACCGGTTTTACATGAGCCTGGCCTACAACCAGGCGATCGAGGCCTGGGAAGCGGACGAGGTGCCCATCGGCGCCGTGATTGAACTGGGCGGAGAGGTCGTCGCCGCTGCCCGGAACACCGTGGAGGAGGCCCGCGATCCCACCGCACACGCGGAAATTCTCGCGATCACGCAGGCGGCGGCGAAGCTCGGCGACTGGCGACTGGAGGGGGCGACCGTTTACGTGACCAAGGAGCCTTGCCCCATGTGCTCCGGAGCGATGGTGATGTCCCGGGTCCGCCGCGTCTGTTACGCGGTTCCCGATCCGAAGATGGGATGCCTCGGCGGAGCGGCCGACTTGAACGCCCTTCCCCGCTCGAACCACCGCTTTCAGATCGCCGTGGGAGGGATCCTGGAAGAGGAATGCCGGGAGCTTCTTCAGGCGTTTTTCCGGCTCAAGCGCGCGGAGCCGAACGATGGCGTCTAATCCGAATATGTCACGCCCCGGGGGTTGACGAAGGGGCATTTCCGGCAATGGTTGCTGTCCCTTAAAACCCATCACGATCATGGCTTACGAACTGCCGAAACTGCCTTACGCCTATAACGCCCTCGAGCCGCACATCGATGCGCGGACGATGGAAATCCATTACACGAAGCACCACCAGGCTTACGTGAACAACGCCAACAATGCGCTCAAGGACCATGCCTCCCTGGCCTCGCTGCCGGTGGACGAGCTCATCCACGACCTGAGCAAGGTCCCGGAAGGGTCCCGCACCGCCGTTCGCAACAACGGAGGCGGCCACAGCAACCACTCCTTCTTCTGGAAGATCCTCGGCGCCGGCAAGGGCGGCGCCCCCAAGGGCAAGCTGGCCGAGGCGATCCATTCGACCTTCGGCTCCTTCGACAAGTTCAAGGAGGATTTCGCCAAAGCCGCGGGCGCCCGCTTCGGTTCCGGCTGGGCCTGGCTTGTGGTCGGGGCGGACAAGAAACTCGCGATCGGCTCGACGGCCAACCAGGACAGCCCCCTGATGGGCAAGGGGGTCGCCGGCTTCGAGGGCAAACCGGTCATCGGCCTCGACGTGTGGGAACACGCCTACTACCTC
>JBOHXF010000209.1:0-9168 GCA_050737455.1 Opitutaceae bacterium
GAGTATAAGAAGCACATCGAGAAGGATCCGGCCCTCACGCGCCGCTTCCAGACCGTGAAGGTCGAGGAGCCGGGCGAGGAGAAGTGCATCCGGATGATGCGCGCCGTGGTCGGCGCCTTCGAGAAACACCACCGGGTTCAGATCCTGGACGAGGCCATCGAAGCCGCCGTCCGCCTTTCGCACCGGTACATCCCGGCCCGCCAGCTCCCCGACAAGGCCGTGAGCCTCATCGACACGGCTTGCGCCCGGGTCGCCGTGAGCCAGCACGCCGTTCCCGCGAACGTCGACGACGCGCGGCGGCGGATCCAGAGCTTGGAAACCGAGCAGGGGATACTCGAACGCGAGCAGGCGGTCGGCCTCTATCATCCGGCGCGGCTTGCGGAGATCGCCGAGAAACTCAAGACCGACCGGGAGGAGCTCGCGAAACTCGAGGCCCGCTGGGAGGAAGAGAAAAAGCTCGTGACCGGGATCCTCGAGCTGCGCGCCAAGCTGCGCGCGGTCGGCGTCTCGCCCGAGGCTGCGTCCAAGCCGGATGTGCCGGAAAAGGCGCCGGCGAAGGGTGCGCCAGCTGCGAAGCTCGCTCCGGCGAGCGGAACCGAGCCCAAGCTCAGCCCCGAGGAGCGGGAGAAGCTGCTTGGCGATCTGCGCGCCGAACTCGGCAGGCTCGCGAAGTTCCAGGGCGAGCGCCCGATGATTTTTCCCAGCGTCGACCCAGGCTCAATTGCGTGCGTCGTCGCCGACTGGACCGGGATCCCGGTCGGCCGGATGGTCCGCAACGAGATCGAGCAGGTCCTGAAGCTCGCCGACATCCTCGAGCGCCGCGTCATCGGACAGCGGCCCTCGCTCGAGGCGATCGCCCGCCGCATCCAGACGAGCCGCGCGCGGCTGGACAATCCGAACCGTCCGATCGGCGTCTTCATGCTCGTCGGGCCGAGCGGCACGGGAAAGACCGAGACCGCGCTGACCCTTGCCGAAGCGCTCTACGGCGGGGAGCACAACCTCATCACGATCAACATGAGCGAATTCCAGGAGGCGCATACCGTGAGCACGCTCAAGGGTTCGCCTCCGGGCTACGTCGGCTACGGGGAGGGCGGGGTTCTCACCGAAGCCGTCCGGCGCAAGCCCTACAGCGTCGTCCTCCTCGACGAGGTCGAGAAGGCGCACCCCGACGTCCACGAGATATTCTTCCAGGTCTTCGACAAGGGGTTCATGGAGGACGCCGAGGGCCGGTTCATCGATTTCAAGAATACGATCATTCTCCTGACGAGCAACGCCGCCCAGGACGTGATCATCAGCATGTGCAAGGACCCCGAACTGCTGCCGAGCGCTGAGGCGCTCGAGAAGGCGATGCGCGGCCCCCTGATCAAGGTCTTCCCGGACGCGCTGCTCAACCGCCTGATGGTCGTCCCATACTTCCCGATCTCGAAGGACATCCTCAAACGGATCATCGATCTAAACCTGCGCCGCGTCGAGCGGCGCGTGGCCGAGAACTACAAGATCCCGTTCACGTACGACGCGGCGGTGTGCGACCTCGTTGCGCAACGCTGCACGGAACTCGAGCGCGGCGCCCGCCTGGTCGACGCGACGATCACCAACCAGCTTCTGCCCGAGCTTGGCCGGGAGATGCTCTCGCGGCTCGCGGACGGCCGAGAGCCCAAGCGGGTCCACCTCGGAGTCAGCGGAGGCGAATTCTCGTACGCCTTCGACTGAACCGCGGTCAGCTTCGGGCGAAGAGCCCGAGCTGAGCCAGCCCGGCCAGGCTCCTCCCGAGCTGCTCCGGGATCGACGGATCGTCCGACGCGGGAAGGGCGGACGCCTCTCCCCGGTCCGACACGGCCGCGTGCTCCCCGGAGAGGAACACGCGCACGGCCGCGACCAGCGCGGCCGCGTCGCGGGTGCCGTCGAGCAGCGTGACGAGATGCCGGCCCAGGGCCCCGTTTACCTCGACGAAACGCCCGCTGTAGCACAGGACTGACGGCGCGCCTTGGCGGATAAGGAATCGCGCCAGGGGATGGGCGAGGGGCTTCGCCGGCACCTCAAGCGTGAAGGGCGGCTCTCCCATCCGAATCTCCACAAGCCCGGGCAAGTACGCGCGGCACAGATAGTCGCCTACGGCCTTGCCGAAGTCGGTCCCGACGGGGTGCCCCGCCGCTTCAAGGCGGGACCGGATTGCAGCCAGCGCCTGCGGATAGGGGATCGCGTCGCCGGGCCGCTCGATGAGGAGCGAAATGGCCGTCCTTTCCATCGGATCCTTGGCGCGCAGATGGCTTCGGCCGCTTCCCTCGTATTCATCCGCATCTTCGGCGGGGCTCGCGGCCGGCTTTGTGACCCGCGAGGCGCGGCAGCTCACCCGGAGCGAATCTAGCCGGGAGACATCCAGGGCCCCGGCATTGCCCTTCCGGCAAAGCAGAGTCTGGCGGAAACGCCGTCCCTCGATGAAGTCGAGGTACTGTTCGAGGAGGAGGCGGTTCGTTTCCAGGGGCCGAAGGCTCTCCCGCGCCGCCTCCGAAAGGGCCTGGCCGATCGGGGTCACGTATTCCGCCTCGGACAGGAACTCGAGGCCATGCCTCGACGCATGGTTCAGGAAATCCGTGAACAGGAGCGGCGCGCTCTCCTCGGCAAGCTCGTCGTGGAAAAGACCCTCGGCGGAATGGGCCGCGATGAGTTCCAACTCGTCCTTGATCCAGCGGGTGTAGTGGTTCTCGACGGTCGCACCTTTCGCGATGAGGTCGAGCAGGGACCGGGACTGCCGCACCTTTTCGGCGGGATCCGCGATGGCCTGGGTATGGAAGCGGATCATCGTCCGGACCGTCTCCCGCCGGTACGCGCCCGGCAGGGCGAGATAGCTCACGAAGGCGACGCCGTTCGGGGCCAGTCGGCGGCCAATCGCTGCCAGGAGCGCGTCGCGGACATCCGCGGGCACCCAGGAGTAGACCCCATGGGCGATGATGTAATCGAAGTCCCCGAGCGGTTCCAGCGCTGTGAGGTCGCGGATGTCCGCCGCCTCGAGTCTGACCTGGCGCAGGCCGACCTCGGCGAGCATTGCCCGGCCCCGGGCGACGGCGCCGGCGGCATAATCAATTCCTGTGAAGGCTGACCGGGGATAAACGGTCGCCATTGCGGCCAGATTGAAGCCGTCCCCGCAGCCCAGCTCCAGGACCCGGGCCCGATCCGGCGGCGCGACGGCGAGACCCCTCAGGTGCCCCTTGACCGCCAGGCTTTCGTGGAAGGTCTGCGGGTGCGCCATACTCGGGTAGGCGACCCGGTCGTAGGGGGTGGCGGCAGGCTTTTTGGGCATCGGCTGGGGCGGAGGCTACAGCGTTGGCCGCATGCCGGAGGCGTCAATCCGCGTTTGCGGGACCGTGGGGAAGGGTGAGCTACGGGGAGACAAGGACCTGCGCCTGGCTTGGAGCAATCTGGTTGCCGGCGGGCATGTTCGGGCTGGCGCCGTTGTGCCCCGTGATGCAGGTCAGGAAACAGCATCCCTTGCCCTCGATCATGACCTTGGCGCTCCCTTGGGTGAACACGATCTTGGCCATATTCTGCCCGGAGACGACGCCGCCGTTGGTCCCGGCCTCATCGCCCTGGGAACTGGGAATCTCGGACATCTCGATGACCGCGAGCATCCCGGCGATCTTGACCTTGGTCGAGGTCTTCGTCGCCTGCATCACCATGCCCATGTTCGGATAGGGGATCGGGACCGGAGGCGCGGGGGGCGCGGGCGTGAGGCAGACGTCGGGCATGCCCATGCATTGTCCGTCGGCTTTGCACGATGCGGGTAGTCCGGCCATGGCGGGGTCGTTCGGGTCAGCCCAGATGGATCTGCTCGCCGTCGATCTTGAAGTCGGCCTCGGTCTTCAGAAACGCATCGCGCGCCTTCAAGAGGCAGCTTCCCTTGACCAGCGTGCGCGTCCGCCCGGCCTGAAGCTGCGCCAGCTCCGCGACGCTCTCATATACGTTTGCGGCCTTCGAAACCACGGTGCCGGCCTCAGTCTCCAGCCGCCGGGCGGCCAGGGATATCTTGTCGGAAGCGTTGAACGAGATGCTGCCGTTGCGCGTCACGAATTCCAGGTCGCCTTCATCGATGTTCACCCGGGTTTTTCCCGACTCCGGGTGGTATTCGACGACCAGCGCCCCCTGCTTGGAACGCAACGGGACGACCTCCGCGGCGGCCTGCGGGTCCGCTCCGGTCAGCGGTCGGTCCGGTGAAGGGATAGGTGCCTGCGGGCTGACCGGCCTCGTTTCCAGGATTCCGATGAGGTAGACTTCCTCCATGTCCTGTGTCAGCGCGAGCGCGACGTCGCCCGGACGAAGCCGCGCCGGTGCGGACAGAGCGGGTCGGGCGCAAGCGGAGAACGGCCGTCCGTCCCGTTCCCATTGGACCACGACGAGCGATTCGGCCTCGTCGACCTCCAGCACCGTGGCGGGCCCCAGGTAGCCCTGGCGGCCGACGCGGGCCAGCGCGTCCGCCCGCGGGGTTTGGGCGGCGGTGTGGGCCTTCGGGCCGGCGGGGCGCAGGCGTTTCGCCGGGCGGCCGGCGCGGGAGGCGAAGGCCCTTTCAGGTGGGGATGGATGGGATACTTGCATAAGAGGGAGGTCGGTTTTTTTAGCGGGCAGGCGCGCTCTGGGACGGCGGCGGAGGAGGCGCCCAGTCCTCGGCCGCGGCCAAGTCCCGGTCCGTCTCCTTGACGCGCTTTCGGTTCGCTCCGGACCAGCTCGCCCCGCGATCGTCGAGCCGGTGCAGGTTGGCTTGCAGGAGGTTCGCGTTCGAGAAGTCCGCTTCGGTCATGACGGCTCGCGAGAAATCCGCATAGGGAAGCTGGGCTCCCGCGAACCTGGCCCGGGCCCCGTTCGCGCCCTTGAACCCCGCCCGGTCGAGGCGGGCCCCCGAGAGGTCCGCGCCCTGAAGGAAGGCTCCGGCAAACTGTCCCGAGCGCAGGTCCGCTTCCTGGAGGCCCGCGCCGGCCAGCTTCGCCCGGGTAAAGTCCGCAGCCTGGCCCTTGGCCCCCCGCAGACTGCAACCGGAAAGGTCCGCCTCCTCAAAGCGGGATTGCGCGCAATCGACGAAATCGAGCTTGGCCCGGGCGAGTCGGGCCCCGGCCAAGTCGGATTGCGGGAAAGCGCACCGGGACAGGTCCTGTCCCTGAAGGATGCACGCTTTCATCGAACAGGTCCGGAAGGCGACTCCCGACAGGAGGCAGCCGGTGAAATCGAGCCCGTCGAAGCTGGTCAGGCGCGCCTGCATTCCGCGGAAGTCGATCCTCTCCAGGCGCGCGCCCGTGAGGGCGCAGTGGTCCACGAGCGCCCGCGCGAAGATCGCCTTCGTCAGTTGCGCCCCGCCGAAATTGATGTCGATCAGCCGCGCGGCGGTGAAATCCGCCCCGGTCAGCAGCGCGCCGGAAAAATCCGCATGGGAAAGGTCGCAGCGCTGGAATTTTGCGTTTTCGAGGCGGGCTCCGGCGAAATCGGCCCCGGTGAGATCGAGCCCCGAGAAGTCCACGCCGTCCAGCGCGTTCCCGGGCCACGAGATGCCCTTGACGGTCGCCTGGCCGAGTTTGGCCCCGGATAGGCGGCACTGCTGGAACCGCGCGGCCGCCAGGTTGCACCCGCTCACGTCGGCTCCGGAAAGGTCCGCTTCGCGAAAAACGGTCCCGGCGAGATCCGCGCCAACGAACGAGGCGTGGGCAAGAAGGGCTTTCGGAAACTGCGCCCGAAGGAGCCGGGCGCCGGAAAAATCGCTCCCGGGCAGGCTGCAGCCGTCGAAGCGGGCCCCGGTCAGATCGGCTTTCCGAAAGGCCGCTTCGGCGAGATCCAGCCCGATGAATTGCGCTTGCTGCAGGTCGGCGCCCGAAAAGTCCCGGCGCGAAAGGCGGCAGGACTTAAATCGCGCGTGCGGGAGGTCGGCCGGGAGATTCCGGACTTTCGAGAGATCGAGGCCCGCCAGGCTCACGGAAGTGAGCTTCGCCGCTGTGAAATCGGCCTCGGAAAGGTCGCCGCCGTCGATGCTCGCCCGATGCAGGATGGCGCCGGCAAACTTCGAATCCTTCAGCGCGCATCCGATCATTTTCATGCCCTGGGCACGGATCGAACTGAAATCGGCGCCGGTCAGGCCGCACTGCTGAAAGGACGCGGCATCCAGTTGGGCGCCGGAAAAGGCGGCCCCGGCGAGGTCGCTGTTCTCGAAACGGGCCCCATTCATCGCGGCCTGCGAAAAATCCGCCCCGGCCATGGTGCTCCGCTCCGGCGCGAAATCGGCCTCCGTCAGGCCGACATCCTGCAATCCGATATCGCCGGGTTTCAAGTCCGCGGCCGCCGGACCTCCTTTCTTGAACGCCTGGACAAACGCCTGGAGGCGCGGCGACACGGCGATATCCTTTGGATCCTTTTGCAGCACCACTTCGGCGCCCACCCTGAGTCCCGAAAGCGTGGCCGAACGGAAAACGGCCTTTTCGGCGTCGCTGTTCAGGACGCTCGCGGCCGAAAGGTTCGCTCCCGAGAAATCGGCCCCCTTCAGGTCGCATTCCCGGATGAGGGCCTCCGCCAGGCACGCTTCCCCAAATTTCGCGCCTGCGAGATTGGTTTTCCAAAGATTGGCCCGGGACAGGTTGACGCCGCGCAGGTCCGCGCCCGCGAGGTCGAGTCCCCAGAGCTTGGCCCCCATGAGCGACTCCCCCGCCCTCGCTTTCGCAAGCAGATCGTCGGCGCCGGCGACCTTTTTCTGGAAATTCTTGAACTCGGCCATCACTTGCTTGATGTCCAGATGCTCAAAGTCCAGTTTTTCGAAATCGATCATCCGCTATCGAGCTTGGTCCGCTTCAAATTCGTCCCGTCCGCGGTCGTCCGGTCCAGGACCGCGTTGAGGAATTCCACTTCATACAGGTTCGAGCCGCTTAGGTCGGCAAGAGTCAGGTCGGCCTTTTCGAGGCTGCCCTGAAACAGATTCATGTTCAGTAGTTTCGCCTCGCGCAGGCTCGCCTTGTTGAAGCGCGAGAACTTCAGGTTCGCCGCCGATAGGTTCGCCTGCTTCAGGCACGCCGACGTGAACATGGCCTCCTCCATCTGCGCGTAGCGCAGGTCGGCCCCCGTCAGATTGGCTTCCCGCCAGATCGAGCCATCGCCCTGGGTTTGCACGAGCTTCGCGCCGGCGAGGTCGGACTTTCCACTCGCCCGCAGTTTTGTCAGGATCGCTCCGTTCAGGTTGAGATTGTGGCCCGTCGCGCCTTGCACGGAGGCCTCGGCGAGGTTCGCGCCCTCGAAATCCGCCTGATTCAGCGTCGCCTTGGAAAAATCGGCCTTGGCACAAAGGGCCTTTCGGAAATTGGCGCCGGTCAGGTTGGCGCGGGGAAACAGGGCGCCGCCGGCAGAGCTCCCGGCCAGGCAGGCGCCGCCGAGGTCGGCGGATTCCAGGACGGCTCCGTCCAGCACGGCCTTCGAAAGATCCGCTTTCACGAACTTGGCCTGGGTCAGGTCCGTTCCCTTGAGGATCGTCTGGCGCAGCTTGGCGCCCGAAAAATCCGCTTGGGCCGCGTTGCCGTTCTCCAGGTTCGCCTCTGAAAGGTCCGAACCCGTCAGATTCGCCTTCGAGACGTTGGCCTGGCCCAGGTTCGTCTTGCGCAGGGTCGCGCCCGCCAAATTGGCGCCGGCGAGATCGGCGCCCTTAAGGTCGAGCTCGGAAAGATCCAGGCCGCTCAGATTCAAGCCTTCGAAGCTGCCATGCTTGGCGTGCTTCGCCTTCACCGATTCGCGGGTCAGGCGAACGGCCTCCTTGGCAGCTTCCGGAGCCGCCGGCTTCTCCGCGCCCAATCCGAGTTTTTCCCTCAGCTTCCGGGCCTCGGCAATCGCCGGTTCGAGGTTATCCGGCGGCAAGCCCGCCTTGGCGAAGAGGGCGCCGATCACCGAGCCCAGTTTCGCGAGGGCTGGGTCGGCTGCTCCGTTTTTCGGACTGACGCCCAATTCGGCCAGGAAGCGCGTCTGCTCCGCCTGCGCCTTTTCCGTCTGCGGCGGGAGGTGATCCAGGTCGAGCCCCAGTTTGGCCAGAGACGCCCTCAGTCCCTCCTTCCCGCCATCGGTCGCCGATTTGACCGGATCGGTTTCGGACAACCGTCCGATGAGCTTCGCCTGGGTTTCGAGGGTCTGCCGCCGAACCTCGGGCGGAAGCTGGTCGAGGCCGAGATGGGCGTTCAGCGCGGCGGCCTGGGCCTGGAGCCGCTTTTGGGCCTCCTCCTGCAGCCTTTTCCGCCCGGCCTCCGATTCGGCGGCCCGCGCCGCCCGGTCGGCCTCTTCGGCTTTCTTCGGCGGCGCCTGCGGAGCCTCGGGCTCGAACGGCTTCGCCGAAACCGCGTCCAGGGCGATGAATTCCCGGCGGTAACGTTCGACCGGCGCCGGCGCCTGCGTCAGCGGCTCCGAGACGACAAGGAAATCCAGAACCTCTTCGTGCTCCTCGGACGAGACCGCGGTCCAGCCGCGCCAGACCAGGACGAGCTTCTCGGACTCCATGTCCACCCAAAGGGTGTCGAGGTTCATCTGAATTTCGCTGAAAAGCGCCTCGGCGGAGCTGTTCCCGCCCGCTCGGTTGACGAAGCTGCGGATTCGCAGTCCGGGCAATCGGGATTCGTAGCGGGCGAGCGTGGGATGAAGGTTCTCGAATTCGAGCCGCTCGTCGCCGCGCAGGTAGCCTTCAAGCTGCTGGTCCGGCGGAGCGGCATTGAAATAGGTCCAGTCGAAGTCCTCCGGAAACCACGGCCAGCGCGTTTTCAGATAGGCCCCCTTGTAGGTCCCCAGTTTCGCGCGCCGCATCGCCCACGTCCGGCTGAGCGGACCGAATCCGGCCGGTTGCGGCCGGCTCCCGGGGCGCTCGATCAGGCGGGAAGGATCCTCGATGTTCGGCAGCGGCCAAACTTTCCCGCCAGAGGCATCGGACACCTCGGCGAAGCCTTTGCCGACAGGATTGGCTGGATGATCGGACCCTCCAAAACTGTTCTCATAGCGCAGATCCATTCGCGTGAAGGGCTCCGGGTCCGTGGCCCGCGACGCCAGCCAGCGCCGATCCCAGCGGCGGTTTCCGAGCACGCCCACCGTCTTCGAGCTTCCGCCCACCCGGAAAACGGCCGGACAGGTGGCGGCCGGTTTTCCTCCGGGAGGATGGCACGCGCCAACGAGCAGCAGATC
>JBOHXF010000210.1:0-7750 GCA_050737455.1 Opitutaceae bacterium
GTGGCCGATCCGTCCGAGATTCCGCGCACGGAAACGCCGACCGCGTCGGAAGAAAAGCCGTCCGAGCGCTAAGCGGGCGCCGTCAGGCGAACCGAGTGGCTCCGGGCCGCGCCGATCGCCAGGGTCAGATGCCAGGCGTTCTTGGGCAGCCAGCTCGTCACATGTTCGGGCCACTCGACCGCCGCGCAGTGCGGCGGGATCAGAAAATCGTCGATCATCAGAGCTTCGAGCTCGGCACCGGAGCCGAGCCGGTACGCATCGATGTGGACCAGCAGCCGGGAGCCGCCGCGGTGCAGCGCGAACACCGTGAAGGTCGGGCTCGTCACCGGCTCGGCAATCCCGAGGCCGCGCGCCAGCCCTTGCACGAACGTCGTCTTGCCGACACCCAAATCACCGTGCAGGGCCAAGACCGCCTCCGGCGGAAGCGTGGCCGCGAGCTTCGCCGCCAAGCGCCGCGTCTCGCCCGCGGAATGGGTGACGGCGCCCGAGCGCAAGGTGGCGAGCAAGTCCATTGCGGCGCTTCCGAGTCCCTCAGCCGTTTCTCGCGGGCCGCCTAACGAAGATGCTCATAGCCGTGGTGCCGTTCGAGCGGGACAGCTTCGGGGACCCGGGCGCCCGCGGGTACGAATCGGCCGATGCGGGACAGCCGGAGGCGGGGAAATGCGCGGCGCCAGGCGGCCTCGAATTCGGGGAGATCGGCGCCGCGGTCGACCGCGAACAACAGTTCGTAATCCTCTCCTTCGCCCAGCGCCGAACGCAGGTCCGCCCCGCGGCGGATCGGGAGCAGCTCCGCGAAGATGGCGGGGCGCCCGTTGCCCGGAACCATCGCCTTCAGGTCCTTGGCGAGTCCGTCGCTCACGTCCATCATGGCGCGGACTTCGGCCCGGCCCGCGAGCCAGGCGCCCTCGTTCAGGCGCGGCGTGAATGAGTAATGATGCCCGCCGGAGACGCTGCCGCCGACGACTCCGGTGACATAGAGGTGATCGCCGATCCGCGAGCCGGTTCGCAGCAGGATGCGCCTCGAATCGGCGCGTCGAGGCGAAGCGCGGGACCGGATGGTTTTCGGGCGGGCGCGCACCGCCTCGGGCGCTCCGCCCGAACCGAGAAGGGTCAGCGAGGCGGCGAGGACGCCGTCGGCTTGGGTGAGGTCACCGCCGACGACCGCCACCTGGAACTTGCGGGCGCAGGCCGCGAGGCCGCGGTAGAACCCCTCCAGCCAAGCCACGCTCACCCGCGCGTCCAAGGCGAGCGCGACCACGGCCGCTTCGGGCCGGCCGCCCATCGCGGCGAGATCGCTCAGGCTGCGCTTCAGCAGCTTTTCGCCGACGAGCCGCGGCACGGCGCAATCATCGAAATGCCTCCCGTAGACCACCGGATCGACCGTGACCAGACGGGAGCCCCCGCCCGGTGGAAACGCGGGCAGGACCGCGCAATCGTCCCCTATCCCCGCGGGCGGCGGAGGGCATGCCGATCCCAGCCAGCGGCGCACACGGGCGATCAGGCGCTCCTCGCCGAGCGAGGCGACGGACCGCCGGCGGTCGGAAGCGAACGGCTTCATCGGATGCAAAATGCCGCGCCGCGGAATACGCCGGGTGATTCTAATCCGCAAGCACCGCGAATTCGTGCGAATTCCGGGGCTTCGGGCGATTTTTGCGCATTTTGCGCCCCTGTCCGGCAGGATCGTTCATTAGACGACGATTTCACTCGACGCGGCGAGTGCGGTGGCAGATGCATGCGGGCTAGGCATTCAAGCCGACGCACAGGGCCAGGAGCGAATTCAAATTGAAGAGCGCGTGGGCGATGATGGTCGTGCTGATCCGGCCGGTCCGCTCGTAGGCGACGGCGAGCACGATCCCGAAGGCGACCAGCGGCAGGAACGAGGCGGCGCCCGCCTGTCGGTCCAGGGCCCAGTGCGCCGCGCCGAAGATGAGCGCGGAAATCAGGATCGCCGCCCAGCGCGGCATCCGGCTGCGCAGGCAGCGGAAGATGCCTGCGCGAAAGAGCAGCTCCTCATTGAACGGCGCAGCCACGCAGGCGAAGAACCCAAAGGCGATCCGAAGCGGAAGGCTGGGCAGCTCCTGAAAAAGCTGCGCGACCGTCTGCTCGGAGACATGCATCCCCACGCGGTCGAGCGCGGCGGTCCAGCCGAAATTGACGGCGCCGACGATGGGAAACGCCGCGAGGAAGGTCAGCGCGCCGAGCACGAGCGCGGAGTGGAGCGCCGGCGCGCGCGCGCTCGGCGCGAGGCGCAGATAGCCGTAATGAAAACAACAGATCCCGGCGAGCAGCCCGGCCTCGAACGCGGGGATCATGATGATGAACCTCGCGTTCGTCTCGCCCAGCGGCGCATGCCTCAGGGCGAAGGACGCGATCACGGGGAGCAGGAGCGCGCCGCCGACCGCGACGGCGAAAAGAAGGAAGAGGTCCGAGACGGTGCCGGGCCATGGCGGAAACGCCGGAGCGGCAGGGCACCCAGGCGCCGGCGAGCCGCCGGACTCCCGCTGACGCTCCAGCGCTAGCCGAAGCAGGACAAGCGCACCGGCCACCAGCAGCAGCCCCTCCAGCCCGTAGCCGGCCCGCGTGAGGACCGCGCTCACGGAACGATTCGGCCGTCGTACACCACCCGGCCGCCGACGACGGTCGTCTTCACCCGGCCCGTGAGCGTCGCGCCGTTCCACGGCGAATTGCTCGATTTGCTCTGGCCGGCGCGCGCGTCGTAGATCCAGCGCTCGTTCGGATCGAACAGGCAGAGGTCCGCCGGCGCGCCTTCGGCCAGGGTGCCCGCATCCAACCTCAAAACGGCCGCCGCGCGCCGGGTCATAAAGTCCACGACCTGGGCCAGCTTGAAGCGGCTTTGCCTCACCAAGACCGTCAGCACGACCGGCAGGGCCGTTTCGAGCCCCAGGATCCCGTTCGGGGCGTAGTCGAATTCCCGATCCTTCTCGTAATCGGTGTGGGGCGCATGGTCGGTCGCGATGCAGTCCAGCGTTCCGTCGCGCAGGCCGGCGATGAGCGCTTGCCTGTCGGCCTCCGTCCGCAGGGGCGGATTCATCTTGCAGTTCGTGTCGTACCCGGAGAGGGCGGCCTCGGTCAGCGCGAGATGGTGCGGGGTCGCCTCTGCAGTGATGCGAACCCCCCGTGCCTTGGCTTGCCGCACGAGATCGACCGAGTAGGCGGAGGTGATGTGCTGCAGGTGGATGTGAGCGCCGGTCCATGCCGACAGGACTACGTTGCGGGAGACGATCAGGTCCTCGGCTGCGTTCGGCCAGCCGCGGAGTCCGAGGCGGGTCGAGACGACCCCCTCGTTCATGACGGCCCCCTGGGTCATCGCCTGATCCTGGCAGTGGTCCATGATCGGCAGGTCGAACATGCGGGCGTATTCGGCGGCCCGCCGCATGAGCTCGTTTGACTGCACGCATTCGCCGTCGTCGGTGATTGCGACGACGCCGGCCCGCTTGAGCGAGCCGATCGGGGCGAGGGCCTGGCCCTTCTGCCCGACCGTGATGCAGCCGGTGGGCAGCACCCGCACGACGGCGTCGCGGTCGGCCGCATCCTTGATGAACTGGATCGTTCCCGCGTTGTCCGCCGGCGGAGAGGTGTTCGGCATGCACACGACGGTCGTGAAGCCTCCGGCCGCGGCCGCGCGCGATCCGGTGCCGATCGTCTCCTTGTGGGTCTGGCCCGGCTCCCGGAAGTGCACGTGGATGTCGACCAATCCCGGGCAGGCGACCCGCCCGCCGGCGTCGATCTTTGCGGCGCGTTTGCGGTCGGCCGCCTTGAGGGCCCCGACGAAGCGACCGTCGCGCACGAACAGATCGCCCGCCTCGTCGCGGCCGGAAGCCGGATCGACGATCCGGGCGTGGGTGATCCAAAGGCTGGGCATGGCGGCTATGAGGATCCTCCGCCGGCCCCGACATGCTCCGGCTGGCCGCCGCCGCAAAGGTAGAGGACCGCCATGCGGACGGCGAGCCCGTTGGTCACCTGTTCCAAAATCACGCTGCGCTCGCCATCGGCCAGTTCGCTGTCGATCTCGACCCCCCGGTTGATCGGACCCGGATGCATGATGATGGCGCGCGGATTGAGCCAGGCCGCACGGGCCTTGTTCAGGCCGAACATGCCGGTGTACTCCCCGAGGGACGGGAAGTGGCTGCTCGACTGCCGCTCGTGCTGGATCCGCAGGAGCATCACCACCTCGGCGTCGGCGAGGGCGCTCTTCAAATCGTGCGAGACGGTGACGCCGAGGTCGGAGAACCAGGGCGGGACGAGGGTGGAGGGGCCGACCAGCGTCACGGCGGCGCCGAATTTCGTCAGCGCGTGCACGTTCGAGCGGGCCACCCGGCTGAACAGGATGTCGCCCAGGATGACCACCTTGCGCCCGCGGAGCGAGCCCAGGTGCTCCTTCATGGTGAAGGTGTCGAGCAGACCCTGCGTGGGATGCTCGTGCGCGCCGTCTCCGGCGTTGATCACCGGGATCTTCATGAAGCGGGCGAGGTACTGCGGCGAGCCCGAGGCCGAATGACGCAGGACGATCATGTCGGCATTGAGGGCTTGGATGTTCTCGGCGGTGTCGCGCAGCGTCTCGCCCTTGGTGGTCGACGAGCTCGCCGCGTCGAACGAGATCACGTCGGCGCTCAGCCGATTGGCGGCCATCTCGAAGGCGAGCCGCGTCCGCGTGCTCGGTTCCAGGAAGAGATTGACGATGGTTTTGCCCCTCAGGGCGGGGACCTTCTTCACGCTGCGGCCCAAAATCTGCTTGAAGGCCGAGGCCGTGGCGTGGAGCTGTTCGATTTCGGCGAGGCTCAGCTCCTCGATCGTCAGCAGATGGCGGCGCGTCCAGGGCATAGGTTTCGGGTCGGCGGTCGGGGCGCGTTTCATGCGGTCTGGGGGCGGGCCGGCGCGATGCGGATGGCGTCCCGTTCCGGCTGCTCCAGGTCGAGCCGGACGGAGACGCGCTCCTCGGCGTCGGCGGCCACGGCGAGGCCGACGTAATCGGCCGATATGGGAAGCCGGCGGCCGCCCCGGTCGACCAGGACGGCGAGCGCGACCCGCGCCGGCCGTCCGTGGTCGAAAAGTTCGTCCAGGGCCGCCTTGGCCGTGCGGCCGGTGAACAGCACGTCGTCCACAAGGACGACCGTGGAGCCGGTCACGTCGCCCGGGAGGATCGTCGGCGCGAATTCCTTCGGGATCGGGTGCCGGCCGATATCGTCCCGGTGGAAAGAGACGTCCACCGTCCCGGTGCGCACATGGCGGCCAGCGCCCCGAAGCGCCGCGGAAATCCGCTGGGCGAGGGCGATGCCCCCGTTGGCGATACCGACGATCCACAGGTCGGAATCGGCGCCGTGCACGTCCCGAATGGCGTGCGCTAGCCGCGCCACTCCGGCCTGCACCTCCTTGGAACCGATGGATCTAAGCGAACCCACGCGAGGCCGACACTTGGGCTCTGCCGGCCAAAAGAAAAGGGAATTTGGTCGGCGATCGGTTCGGAACTCCCGGTGCCGAAAGCCGGGCATGCTTCACCCGGCTTCGATCTTGAGTTCAACCACCCGGTCGACCGCGACCTCGCCAAATCGAGCAGAACGTTGGGGGATTCAAGGAGCCCTGCCGGGCTGGGCCTCCGCCCGCTCGGCGGCGAGGCCTTTGGAGATGAGCTCGGCGATCCGGTCCGGGTCGTAGACGCATCCGCCCCAGCTCCCGCCGGAGGCGTTCTGAAGGGCGGCCCAAAGCCGGGTGTCAGCCGGAGCGGCCGTCTTGCCGGCCAGCGCGGCCGGCAGCGGCCGGGCGCTCAATTCCGACGGATCGGCCAACACAACGTCGATGCTCCCCTCCAAGCGACGCGGATCGATCCGGACGCGGATCCGTTCGCCGTCGCGCACTTTGCCGATGGGCCCTCCCATCCGCGCCTCGGGGCTGGCATGCCCCACGCACGGTCCGGTCGAAACACCGGAAAACCGACCGTCCGTGAGCAAGGCGACGTGGTGGCCGTTTGGCAGGTATTTCAGCGCCGACGTCACTTGGTAGGTTTCGGGCATGCCGATCGCCGGCCCGATTCCGGCGAGGACGACCACATCGCCGGGTTTGACCGCATCGGGGCCGCGCGAGGCGATCGCCGCAAGGGCGGCCGCCTCGGAATAGAATACGCGGGCAGGGCCCTCGTGCCGGTACACGCCGTCCGGGCCGAACATCTCGGGGGCGACCGCGGTGCTCTTCACGAGCGCCCCCTCCGGGGCGAGGTTGCCGCCCACGAAGGTCACCGTGCCGGCGAGCCCGGCCGCTCGCGCCGCGTCCGGAGAGAGAATCACGCGGTCCGGATCGATTCCGTCGAGTTCGCACAGCTTGTCCCGCAGCCGGGTCCGGCGCTCGGAGCTCTCCCACCACTCGAGGTTTTCGCCCAGGGTCCTCCCCGTCACGGTCAGCGCGTTCAGGCGCAGAAGGCCGAGATTGCGCAGGTGCAGCATCGTCTCGGGGACGCCCCCCGCGAGAAACACCTGGACGGTGGCGTAATTCACGGGCCCGTTCGGCAGCGCGTCCACGAGCCGCGGCACCTGCCGGGAGATCCGCGCCCAATCTCCCATCGCGGGCCGGCGCAAACCGGCCGCGTGCGCGATCGCGGGCAGGTGAAGGACCAGGTTCGTCGAGCCGCCGAAAGCCGCGTGGAGGACCAGCGCATTGTGCAGCGCGTCCTCCGTGAGGATATCCTTCGTCCGCCGTCCGCCGTCCGCCAGCTCGACGAGAGCCGCGGCGGAGCGGCGGGCGAGATCGCGCCAGATCTCCGTGCCCGAGGGATTGAGAGCGCCATGAGGCAGCGCGAGCCCGAGCGCTTCGCCGACCACCTGGCTCGTGGCCGCCGTCCCCATGAACTGGCAGCCTCCGCCGGGAGAACCGCAAGCGCGGCAGCCCATATCGACCGCGTGAGCGAACTCGATGTCCCCGTGGGCGAACCGCGCCGCGAGGGTCTGCACCTTCGCCGTGTTCTCGGCGTCCTCGGCAAGGAGCATGACGCCTCCGGGCACGAGAATCGACGGCAGTTCGCCGCTCGCCGCAAGCGCCATCATCATCGCCGGCAGCCCCTTGTCGCACGTGGCGACGCCCATCACGCCGCGGCGGGTGGGAAGCGAGCGGATGAGCCGGCGCAGGACGATCGCGGCATCGTTCCGGTAGGGCAGGCTGTCCATCATGCCGGAGGTTCCGTTCGTCCGCCCGTCGCACGGATCGCTGCAGTACGCGGCGAACGGGGTGGCGCCCAGTCGGGCAAAGGTCCGGGCGGCCTCCTCCATGAGGAGCCCCACCTCCCAGTGGCCGGTGTGATAGCCGAGCGCGATGGGCGTGCCGTCGGGAGCCCGGATGCCGCCCTGGGTGCTGAGGATCAGAAACTCCCGGCCGAGCAGCTTGCGCGGATCCCAGCCCATTCCGGCATCCTGGGTGAGACCGAAGAGCGTGCCGCTCGGGGCCGCGCGGAGCCATTCCGGATCGATGGGCAGGCGGCCGGCCGGACCGGGAGCCGTCGTCCGCAACCGGTAGATCGCCGGATCGCTGGATTCCAGAAACGAGGGGAAGGGCATGCGGGAGATGAAGAGGGCATCGGGCGGCGCTAGCCGACCGGCTCGCGGCTGGGGTGGCCGTCGACAAGCCGCAGGATCCCTCGCGGATTGTCGTCGCGCAGTTCCAGCGGCAGGAGGGAAGACGGGAAGTTCTGATAGCAGACCGGTTTTGCGAACCGGAAAATCGCCGCCGTCCCGACGGAGGTGAATCG
>JBOHXF010000211.1:0-10157 GCA_050737455.1 Opitutaceae bacterium
TCCTTCGGGTTCCCACCAGCTCATCCAGAACTGCTCGATTTCCTGCGGGGACGACAACATCGCCGTCAAGGCGGGAATCGCCTTCTGTTCGGACCTGACGGTCGCGGACTGCCAGTTCGGGCGGGGGCACGGCCTGTCGATCGGCGGCCAGAGCAACCGGGGTTTGGACGGCCTGCTGGTCGAGCATTGCACGTTCCGCGGCACGCTGTCCGGGCTCCGGCTCAAGGCCGACGCCACCCAGGGCGGACCGGTGCGCCACGTCCGCTATACGGACCTGCAGATGAGCGGCGTCGCCTTCCCGCTTGTGTTTTACAGCTACTACAACCGGGTGGGGAATCCGGGTCGGCTGGGCCGGCAGTGGAGCAGTCCGGAAAAGGCGGAGGCCTGGAACCGCCGACCTCCCAACCCGCTGGCCGCCCGGACGTTGCCTTCCTGGAGGGACATCGCTGTCGAAAACCTCACCGCGGACGACATCGGCGCCTATAGCGTCATTTGGGGGCTCCCGCTGCGGACCGGGCTCATCTCGGACGTTCGGCTGCGCAATGTGCGGTTTGCGGGCGGGCCCGGCCTCGAACTGTACGACGCCGCCAATGTGCAGTTTCTGGGCGACACCCGCATCGGGCCCGTGATCGTCTGCAACGCCTTGGCGCTCACGAGCGAGCCGGCCAGCCGGTCCGTCCCGGACGGCTCGGTGGCGGTCTTCGAGGTCCGAGCCGTGGGCGGCGCCGGGATCGGCGGGCCGGTCCCGCGCGTGCACTGGACCCATGATGGCGCCCCGCTGATGGATGGTCCGCGTCCCGATGGAGCGATCGTCTCCGGGGCCGGAAGCGCCACCCTGCGGATCGCCCGCGTCCGGGGCGCCGAGGCGGGCGCGTACCGCGCCACGGTGTCGACCGAACTGGACGGTTTCGACCTCGCCGCCGGCCATCTGGACCCCCGGACCCTGCCGGCGACGGCGACGAGCGATCCGGCATATCTCGCGGTCGCCGCGCGATAGCCGGACCCGGAGTCCCGGCCGCACCCCGCCCCGCCGGCTCTGCAGGGTCCAATGCAGTTTGCCTTGCCGGCCGGCACGGGGTGATTTATCGTTGTATTGGAGTCGGCTTGCCCGATTCCTCTATCCCAACCCCAAAAAAGCCGCTAAAATGCAACTGTCCAATCTTGTGGCGATTGCCACATTGTCGTCGCTAGTCGCCGCCGCGGCGATCCATGCACAAGTCGCGCCGAACCCAGCCGGCTCGCCCGTGCCGGCGAGTTCCAACGCAGATCAGGTCGTCACGCTCGGGGCCTTCAACGTCACGAGCCAGCAGGTCCACGGTTACGTCGCCTCCGAGTCGGTCACCGGCACGCGGGTGGCGAGCTCGATCCAGGAGCTCCCATTCAACGTCGATGTGGTGACATCGAACTTCATGAACGATTTCGCCCTGTACGATCTCGACTCCCAGCTTTCCTTTGTCAGCGGCGTATCCCCGTCCGAGACCAGCGCGTCCTTTCAGCTTCGGGGCTTCCCAACGCCAGTCACGCTGGTGGACGGCTTCCGACGCGTCGGCCTCGTGGACGTGGTGAACATCGACCGCGAGGAAGTCATCAAGGGCACGGCGGCGTCGATCTACGGGGCGGTGCCGCCCGGAGGTGCGGTGAACATCATCACCCGCCAGCCGACCCTCGTGCCCAGTGCGGAGCTCGCTCTGACGGGCGGGACGGACGGCTTCTACCGGGGGGCGCTGCAGTCGTCGGGCCCCATCGGCGACAGCGGGAAGCTTTTCTACGATTTCGGCATCAGCGACATGTCCCAGAAGTATATGGAGCAATTTGCCAGCAAGCACGACAGTTCGGTCTCCGGGAAGCTGCTGTACAAGCCCGACGCGAACACGAGCCTGTCCCTGGAGATCGAACACGACGAATTGTACGAGCATCCGTTTGTCCAGGCCCTGACGATCACGGAGAAGCGGACGATGCCCTGGGCCGGCAACGACATCACGGAGAGCCAGTACTACGGGCTCGCGACCAACCTGCTCAACTACAACTTCGCCGGCCCGCAGAGCTACAATCACAACCGGGTGACCAGCGAAACCCTCATCTTCGAGCACAAGTTCAACGACGTCTATTCGGTCCGGCTCGGAGCCAACGTGCAGGTCAATCCCTACAACGACCAGAAGGTCGGCAGCGGCGCCTATTACCCCTACGGCACCGGCAACATCACCGTGGTCGGCGGGGCGGTTCAGCAGGCCTTCGCGCCCGAGGTGAAGGACCAGCCGGAGGTCGACTGGAATCCCGGGCGCGGGGCCTCCTTGCAGATCGACAATCTTTTCGCCTTCGACACGGGGCCGGTAAAAAACAAGCTGCTCGTCACCACCGACTACAACGAGAACAGCCAGCGGAATCTCACATTGGCCGGCGTCGTGGGAACGAGCCAAGCCACCGATTTCTACGCTCTGTACAGCCCGTACAATCCGGCGGGCGCCTCCTACTACACGCCCTACAGCCAATGGTCGCCGGCCTTCGGTTACGGCTGGAATACGACCCTTTACGGCGCGGACCCCGGGCTGTACACCGACGCGGTGACCGACCAATGGCTCGCGTCGAGCGATTACGGCGCCTTCGCCAGCGAGCAGGCGAGCGTGCTCGACGACCGGCTGGTGGTGATGACGGGCGGGAGGTGGGACTACGTCCGCAACCAAGTCAAGAATTACAACATCGCCGGCCCCGGCGGCATTTCGTACTCGATCGGCCAGCCCGAGCCTTCCGATTACCAGGCGTTCGACTACAACACTTCGGCCTGGAGCTATCAGCTCGGCGCTTCGCTCAAGCTGGTACAGGGCCTCAATCTTTACGCCAGCAAGAGCGAAGGCTTCAATCCGCAGCCGCAGATCGACACCAACACCGGCCTCGCGCTGCCGAACAACACCAGCGAGGGTTATGAGGCCGGCATCAAGGGGCAGCTGTTCAATCAACGGCTCAACTTCACCGCCGACGTGTTCGGAATCACCGAGCACGATCTCGCCCAGACCGAGACCGATCCGGTGACGAATGTGAAAAACACGATCCTGGCCGGCAAAGAGACCTCGAAGGGTTACGAATTCGACGGGAGTTTCTACGTCACGCCGCAGCTCTACTTGCAGGCCGATTGGGGCTACACCAAGGCGGAAGTCGTCGACTCGGCTCCGCTGACCTTCCTCGAGGGCTTGCCGATCCGGCGCGTCCCGCGCGACAACGTGGGCGCGGCCATCAAGTACCAGGTCTCGTCCGGCCGGCTGAAAGGGCTGTTCGTCCTTGGGACCTTCAACTATTACAGCAAGTCGCTCATCAACCTGGGCTCCGGCAAGAGCCTGATCCCCGGCCCGGCGTCCTCGAAGTCGGGTTCCACCGCGAGCATGTATTACGTGGCGTCCACGAATAAGACCTACACGCTGGCCGATCCCAAGATATCCGGCGAGAAGAAGATCACCGCCACGCCTGTCATCAACGTTCCATTTCCGGGCAACGGCCTGCTGCCCTATCCGAGCCAGCCTGCGAACGCCACCATCGATTACCCGATGAGCGCGACGGGTCAGCCCCTGCAGCTCGTCAACGCGTCGGTGCCGGGGGTCTATGCGGGCATGCCGGAGGGCGTCTACGTGGACGACGGCCGTGAGGACATCTACAACGATCCTTACGCCCTGGTCGGAATCGGCGCCGGCTACACATGGAAAGCGGGTGGGTTCACCCACGAGGTCGAGTTCAACGTCCGCAACCTGCTGAACCGCGTCTACACCTATGGTTCCGGCGCGCCCGGCTCCCCCTTCGGCATCCTTGTGACGTATCGGCTCGGGTATTGACCCGGCGCTTGATCGATCGGCGCGGCCTCAACGTCCGCGCTCAAGCCTGGCGGCGGCGGCGAAATGCTCCGCCGCCTCGCCGTTTCGGCCCATGGCTTGGAGCGCGAACGCCAGGTTGCGGTGCGTGCCGGCATTGCCCGGCTGAAGGCGCAGCGCCTCTTTGAATTCGGCGATGGCCTCGGACAGGCGGCCGGAACGCGCCAGAGCCGTGCCGAGATTGTTGTGCGCCTGCGCGAAGTCGGGCTCGAGCCGCAGCGCCTCGCGGTACCGCGCGATGGCCTCGTCGAGGCGGCCTTCCCGGGCGAGGGCGAGCCCAAGATCGCTCCAGGCCGCGGCGTTGCCCGGATCAAGCCGCAGGCCGCGCTCGTACTCGCCGATGGCTTCAGGCACGCGGTCGAGCGCGATCAGGCCGTCGGCCAGGTTGAAGCGGGCTCCGGCCAGGGACGGATTGAGCCGCAGCGCCTCCGTCCACTGTGCGACCGCCTCGGACAGGCGGCCAGCCCGCGCGAGCGCGAGGCCCAGGTTGTTGTGCACTTCGGGAAATCCCGGCTTCAGGCGCACGGCCGCCCGGCATTGGACAAGGGCGTCGTCCACCCGTCCTTGGTCGAGATAGATTTGGCCGAGATTGTTGTGGGCGAGCCAGGCGTCGGGATTGCGCCGGAGGGTGTAGGTCCAAAGCCTCTGCTCGCTCCGGAACACGGCCGCGTAAGCCCGGCTTGACCAAACGAGCAGAAGGCACGCCACGGCGCCGATCAGCCGCGATCCGGAAACGAGCCGGCTTCGCGCAGCGGACGGCGCCCGGGCCGATCGGCCCTCCCATGCGCTCCATCCGGCGGCAATCAGGCCGAGGATGCCGAGCAGGGGCACGTAAGCCAGATGATCGCCCACCCTCGAAATGCGCTGATAAGCCATCGGGAGAAGGCCTACGACCGGCGCGAGATGCAGGAGGAACCAGGCGAGGCCGAGAAGAGCATGACGGCTCCAAGGGGCTCGCCGGGTTGCAAGCCAGGACAGAAACCCGAGCAGGGCGCCCCAGGCAAGCCAGGGGGCGGCCGCCTCCGCCGATACCGGCCAGCGCGGATAAATGGGGAGCAAGTTCGCTGGCCATAGGCATTTGGCCAGGTAGAATGGAACGGCGAGTCCCGCCGCGGCGATCCGCTCGAGGATCCCTTCTGAGGGCAGGATCATATGCGCGATGACCCGGCGGGCCTGGAAGGCGAGGGTGACGGCGCCAAGGCCGGCGGAAATGATGAAAAACGGAATCGTCGCCCGCGCTTCGGTCCACCCGATCCGTCCCCGGCGCCACCAAAGGAACACGAGCAGGAACACGGGCAGCATGACCCCGGACGGCTTGGCCAGCATGGCGGCGAGAAACCAAAGCGCCGCTCCGGCGAGGCTAGCCCGGGCGCGACCCTTCGCGCCCGCGGCCTCCTTCGCCTCGAATGCCGCGAAAGCGGCGACCGAGAGCAAGAGCGGCGGAAGCGAGAGGGTGTTCTTCAGCTCCGACATCCAGGCCACGGATTCGACCGCGAGCGGATGGATCGTGAACAGCAGACCTCCGAGCCAGCCGTGGCGAAGACCGAGTCTGACCAAAAGGCGCCAGAACAGCAAGGCGCTCAGCAGGTGCAGCCCGATGTTCGTGAGATGATAGCCAGCCGTATCCACGCCCCAAAGATGCCATTGAAGCCAATGGACCGTGGCGGTCAGCGGAAAGTAATCCTGCCCGGCCGGTGCGAACCAGGGCCTCCACCATCCGCCGGGGAGGCGCAACGCGGGATTGCGCGCGATTTCCGTGGCATCGTCCCAAAGCCAGCCTCCGGAGACGACCGGCGCATAGATGACGGCTCCCGCCAGCACAATCACTGCGGCCTGCGCCAGCGTTCGGGTCCGAGCCGTCATTCGGAGCGGGTCCTCCTGCCGAAGCCGGTCGCGGCCATTGCCGCAAGCCAGGCCGCCCAGGCGATCGCCGAGAGCGCCAATCCCGCGCGAAGGCCGCTCGGCTTGTATTCGAACCGGATGCGGTGGAGGCCCGGAGCCAGCGGCGTCGCACGCACGGCGTAATCGGCGGGCATGATTTCGTAATGGCGCTGGGTGTCGCCCGGGAGCGCGCGGGCATGCCAGTCCCGGCTGTAGGCGTCCGTGACGAGGAGGAGCGCAGGCCCGGTCACCTCGGCGTCGACGGTGAAGGCGTCGGGCGAGGCGTCGACCACCCGGGCGGTTCCCGGGTCGGCAGACGGAACCGGCCGGGGCATGGGCTCGCTTTCGAGCAGAACCGTCCGCCGGGGGTCGAAATCCGGCCGGGCCATGGCGGCGAAGGCGGCGTCCGGGCTCTTGACGACCCGGTAAGCCGTGACGAGATGAAGCCTGCCCATCGGGGCCGGAATCTCATAACTGTGCCAGCCGGAGTCGGTGCGGGTGAACACATAACGCAGGCGCAGCAGGGCGTATAGCGCCGATGGGCTGCGGAACGTCACGTTTTGGGTTGCACGTGCCGGATCGCAGCCTTGGGTGAAGGCGATGAACTGGGCGTAACGTTTGAGCAGCCCGGGGTCGTTTCCCCACAGATCGGGGGCGCCGATCAGGTAGCCGTTGTTGGGTTCGACCAGGTTTTGCACCCGGTAGGCGCCCGGATGGGCCGCAACGAACGCGCGCAATTCCGGCGAAACCGCGGCCGGCTCGCGAAAATGCGCGAATTCGCCGGCCGCGAACGCGAACAGCTCGGCCGGCAGAAGCGCGAGGACGATCCAGCGGAGGACGGGCCGCTTCTCCGCCCAGAGCAGACACAATCCGATCAGGAGCGAAAGGGCGCCCGCGGCGGCGAGGGATCCGCCGGCGTGGAGGCCCGCGGTGCGCAGCGCCGCAGGGTTCGCGAAGGCGGAGACCGGCAGATAGCTTTCACCGGAGGCCCTGACCCACAAGAGCAATGGAGCGATCCGCGCGGGCGATGCCAGAAGGGCGAGGCCCGCGCCGGCGGCGAGCCCACCGGCGGGCAGGACCGTCCAAGCCGCGCGCCGGAAGAGCCGCGCCGGCCGTTCCCTAGGCATCGGTGTTGCGGCCCCGGACTCCCCAGCGGCGATCAATGCGTCGGCCCCCGCGGCGATCGCGAGGGTGAGAAAGACCACCGCGGGGAAGGTGAACTTCGACCAGCCGCGAAAGAGATCGAAGCCGGGGACCCAGACGTTCAGGAGGCGAAAAAGCGGCGTGTGGGCGCCCAAGGCGAGCAGGAGGAGGCCGGCCGCGATTCCGATGTCGGCCCGGGCCCGTCGCGGCGGGCGGCGGCCCGCGCCGGCCGCCGCCAATCCGATCAGGACCAGTCCGGCGACCCCGACGAAGACGGACATCTCCCATGCGTAGGATCGCCCCCAATACAGCGTCCGGACCCCGGTCCCGAAGAAGCCCGGAGCGATTGCCGTCAGGAAATTCTCGGGCGGAAACGAGAACTGGGCGGCAAACGCCGGATCGAGGCCGCTCTGGCGCAGGCTTTCGGCGGCGGCGGCGATTCCCGGAATAAGCTGCAGGGCGGCTAGGGCCGCGCCGCCGAGATAGGCGGCGGCCGCGGCGGGGACGGGCGCCGCGCTCCGGGGCCCGTTGCTACGAAACCAAAGCGTCGCCGCTTGAAGCAAGGCGGCCACGGCGGTATAGAAGACGTACTGGGGCTGGCCGGCCAGGATCTGCAGGCAGACGGCGGCGGCGGCGAAAAGCAGAGGTCGGATTCCCGCCCGGCGGTTTTCCGCCCAGGCTTCGAGCCAGCCGAGGACCCACGGCGTCCAGGCGAGTGCGCACAGGTTGGACAGATGGCCCGCATAGACGTGAGGGAAAACCGGTCCGCTCAACGGGAGCGCGAGGGCTGCCAGGCCCGCGGCCAGCGGATGGAGGCCGCGGCGGCGTGCCCAGCGCCACAAGCCCCAGCCGAGCAGGAACAGGTGGAGGAAAATCGAGAGGTTCACCGCCCGGCAAAGGGGGAGGGCGAGGAAGACGGCATTGGGCGGGTAAAACAGCGCGGACTGGAATCCCGCCAGGAACGGCTCGCCCGCATAACAATACGGATTCCAGAATGGCCAATGCCCCGCGCGCACGTTCGCCGCGGCGAACGCCCGCCAAGCGAGAAACTGCTGGCCGAGATCGGCCCGAGGCGAGCCTGGAAGCGCGTCGGCGGGCAGGCAGAATACGGCGGTGATCGCCGCCACGAGCAAGGCGCCGCCGAAACCGACGCAAATCCATTCCAGCCGGGACCGCCGGGCACGGGCCGGGAACGTCGCCGAAACAGCCGTCATGCGGGACCTCGACTTGTTCGGCTCCGCGCCAGCCCGTCACCCCTTGCCGTCGATCTCAGTGGATTTTTCCAGCCGCATTCTTCAGGACCACGCGGGAAGCGATCGCCGTATCGGAAGCGACGGGCCGGTGGGAACAGAAGCCGATGCCCGCGTAGAATGGCGCGTCGATGCGCAAGCGGATCAAGGGCCCCAGTTGGTGCGTCGGTTCGCCATGCAGGCTGAGGAAGAGGGCGAAGGCGTCCCCGCGCTTTTCGATGCCGATGCGCCTGGCGGTCGGAGCCGGGGCGGACGCCACGCGGCGGCTGACCTTCGGCCGGCCTGGCATCGATCGCCAAACTCATTCCCGTGGTGCGCGTGCGCGAACCCCGCGAAGTCGCCGAACCGGTCGCGTCCTCGATCCGCCCGATCCGTGCCGGCTCACGGGGGCGGCTCATCCGATCGACGAGGCGCGGACGCTGCGGTGGCTCGGCGCGGGACCAGCGCCGCGGGCCAGGCCGATTGGACGATCTCATCCCGCTGGTTCCGGGTGGTCGCGTGCAGCTTGACGACGCCGTAGCCGGGCTTCGATTGGGAGGGGCGCAGGGCGTCGACCTCGATCGTGACGGTCAGTCGGTCGCCGGCGCGCACGGGATTCGGCCACTCAAGGCGTTCGAGGCCGAGCCCGATCCATCGACCCGCCGGATCCAGCTCGCTGTCGACGATGAGCCGCATGGTGACCGCGGCGGTCATCAATCCGCTCGCGACCAGCGCGCCGAAAGCCGAATCGCGGGCCGCCGCTTCGTCGAGATGGAATGGCTGGGGATCGTAACGCCGGGCGAACTCCACCATCTCCCGGAGGTCGATGGCCGCCGACCCGCTCTCGAACCGCTGTCCTTGGAAGAGATCCTCGTAACACCTGCTCATGGTGGCGCGGGACCAGCGCCGCCCATTATCCGGGCTCTGTCGAGCGTTTTTTATCGGACCGCCCGATGGAGGTTCATCTTCAGTTTGGCCCGCAGTCCGCTCGTTTCCGAGCGACGTGGTCCCCAACGGGTCTTTTTCCGGAACTTGGGCTCGCCCGTGATCGGGCATGCGCCCACCGAAGGGGGGACAACATCTGGCGAAGTCGGCGACTTCCATGACTCGGCCGAGGCGGCCGTTCCTTCACCAAGACCGAGCGCTCGCTGCCGAACGACCGATGCTCCCCAAAAACGCCTCATTCCCGATCGAGCTCGGTCTGCCATCGATCCGATTTTAAGTTGGCCCTGACCTCGGCCAGAACGCTGTCCCAATCGCCCGCCCGGGGCTGGCGGAAGAGCCGCATGGTCGGATACCAGGGGCTGTCCGTGCGGCCCAGCATCCAGCGCCAATCGGGGGCGTACGGGAGAAGCAGCCAGACGGCCTTGCCCAGGGCCGCGGCCAAGTGGGCGACCGCGGTATCGACCGAAACGACCAGGTCGAGCTGCTCGACGAGTGCTGCGGTCGCGGCGAAATCGGTCATGAGATGCGCCGCGTGGACGATGGACGAGGTGGCGTCGAAAACGGCCGCATCGGCCGGCCGCACGTCCTTTTGCAGACTCACGAAACGCCGGTCCAATCCGTCGAACGCCAGCCGGAACCGCGCGAAGGGAATGGAACGATTGCGATCATTGTGGTGCGCCGGGTTTCCGGACCATGCGAGGCCCACGCGGAAGGGGCCGGCGGAAGCGGTTTCGCCCCATAGGGGCGGGAGCGGTTCCGGCGCGCGGAGATAAGGAATCGCGGCGGGAATGCTCGCCAATTCGGTGCCGAAGGCCAGCGGCAGGCTGGGGACCGTGCAGTGCTCCTCGCATTGCGGAATCGGGGCGCCGACCAGGTGGATCGCCTCGATCTCGGGAAAGGAGGCCTGGAACAGGCGCGCCAGCGGAGCTTCGGCTTCAAGGTGGACTCGGGCGCCGAGCCGGGCGAGAAGCGGGGCGAACCGGACGAATTGGATCATGTCGCCGAATCCCTGTTCCGATTGCAGGAATAGCGTCCGGCCCCGGATCGGACGCTCGCCCAGCCAGGGCTTCCGAGGAAAAGACCGTTTGCCGGCGCGCGCGCCGGC
>JBOHXF010000212.1:0-4836 GCA_050737455.1 Opitutaceae bacterium
GCCATGCTCCGGTCGGCCGGCTATGAGCCGGGTTGGAAGGATTGGGATTCGACCTACGACGGCGAAGGCGGTCCGCCGGCGGCCGCCGGACCGCGCGCGGAGACCGAGCCGGCGGAGACCCGGTCCGTTCCGGCCGCGGGAGCGGGTTTGCGCAGGCCGACGGACGAGGCCGAACGCGGCAACCGCTTGACGTCATGACACCCGCATTCACAGCCGAGGAGGCGGAGCGCTACGGACGGCACCTTTCGCTCGCGGGTTTCGGTCCCGAGCGGCAGGCGAAGCTGCGCGAAGCGACGGTCCTCGTGATCGGGGCGGGCGGGCTCGGCTGCCCGGCCCTGCTTTACCTCGCGGCCGCCGGGGTCGGGACCCTGGTCGTCGTCGACTCGGATCGGGTGGAGGCATCGAATCTGCAGCGGCAGGTGCTCTTCGGGACCGAGGATATCGGGCGACCGAAGGCGCTCGCGGCGGCCGGCCGGCTGCGGGCGCTCAATCCGCTGGTTCGGGTTGAGGCGAGGGTGGAGCGGTTGGCCCGGGGCAACGTCCGCGAGCGGGTGCGGGCGTGCGACCTCGTCGTCGACGGCTCGGACAATTTCGCGACGCGGTATCTCGTCAACGACGCCTGCGTCCTGGAGAACCGGCCGTTCGTTTACGGGGCCGTGCAGGGCTTCGAGGGACAGGCGAGCGTGTTCAACTGGCGCGGGGGGCCGACGTACCGGTGCCTGTTCCCGGAGCCTCCGCCTCCGGGAACCGTGCCGAATTGCGCCGACGCGGGCGTGCTGGGCGTCCTTCCCGGACTGATCGGCCTGGTCCAGGCCACCGAGGCGATCAAGGTGCTCACCGGCATCGGCGAGCCGCTCAGCGGGCGGCTTTGGCTGTACGACGCCCTGAGCCTGAGAACCCGGACGGTGACGCTCGCGGCCGACCCGCGCAGCCGGGACATTCGCGATCTGCCGCTGGAGGGCTACGGCGAGACCTGCGAGCTTCCCGCGACCGGCGGGAACGGGCGCCGCGCCGGGGAGGCGAACGGCGGATCCTCGGAGATCGACGTCCCGGGTCTGAAAGCGGCGCTCGAAGGAAAGAGTGCGCTCCAGGTGATCGATGTTCGCGAGGACTGGGAGCGGAAGCAGGGAGCGATCGAGCCTTCCGTGCACATTCCGCTGGGTATCCTGGAGCGGGATGCCGCAGGCCCCTTGCTCGCCGGCCTCGACCCGGCGGTGCCGAGCGTCGTCTACTGTGCGGTGGGCATCCGCAGCCTCCGCGCCGCGCAGGTCCTGCGCGAGCGCCACGGCTTCCGCGCGGCGGCGAGCCTGCGCGGCGGCTATTACGCCTGGACGCACTGATACCGGGCGATCCCGCTTTTCCGTGCGCGCGAATATGATCCGGCGGTCGAGGAATGCCGGCTCCGGCTTGCGCTGCGTCCTCACTGTGGCCGGATCCGATAGCGGGGGCGGCGCGGGGATTCAGGCCGACGCGCGAACGATCCACGCGCTCGGCGCGTTCGCGGCGACCGCCATCACGGCGGTGACCGCGCAGAATTCGCTGGCGGTGCGCGCCTGGCGGCCCGTTCCCGCCGAACTGGTCGCCGCCCAGATGGAGGCCGTGCTGGAGGACATTCCGGTGTGCGCGGTGAAGATCGGGCTTCTTCCGGCGGGGGCGATTCGGACGGTGGCGGACGTCTTGATGCGTTGGCCGCGGATCCCCGTCGTGCTCGATCCCGTGCTGGGGTCCACCAGCGGGACGCGGTTTCTCACGGCGTCCGGGCTCCTTGCCCTGAGCCGGGAGCTTTTGCCGCTTGCCACGCTGGTCACGCCCAATTGGAGCGAAGCGGCCGCCCTCACGGGTTTGCCGGTCGCGTCGGACACGCACGCCGAGGCGGCGGCCCGGCGCTTGGTTGCCAATGGATGCCGGGCCGCGCTGGTGAAGGGCGGCCACGGCCGCGGACGCCTGGCCCGCGACTGTCTGGCCACCGCCGGCGGCCGGGTGCGTTGGTTCGGGAGCCGGCGTATTGAAAGCGCGAACACCCATGGCACCGGCTGCGTCCTCTCGGCGGCGATCGCCGTCCGCCTCGCGCGCGGCGCCGCCCTCACGGAGGCGATCGCCTACGCCCGCCGCTTCCTCGTGGGCAGCCTGATCCGAAACTGCGGTCGCCGCCTCGGACAGGGCCCCGGCCCCGCATTTCCGGGGGGATCGACTTGAATTCCGAAACCCGAGGATTCGGATTGGCCGAAGCTCAGCGCGCCTCGGTGCCGCCGCCGGCGATTTCCGCGGACCATCGATCCTGCATCGATTCGGCCGCCCAACTTCCTTCGGTTGCCGCCAGCGGCGGCCGATTGAGTTTAAGCCATTGCTTGATGAATCGCGCGACCTCGCGGCGTTCGTCGAGCGACGGAGGCTTCACGATGAAGGCGTTCGCGCCGGCGGCATAAGCCTGTTCGATGTCCTCGCGCCGCTCGGAAGACGAGAACATGAAGACCGGAATGCAGCGGGTCGCCCGTTGCGCGCGGATCCAGCGCAGGACTTCCACTCCGCTCCGCCGAGGCATCTTCATGTCGAGAATCACCAAGGCGGGCAGCCGGTCGTCCGGGACCGCCTCGAAGCCGGCCAGAAGCTCGATCGCCTCCTGGCCGTCGCGAACAAAGCTCACCCTCTGGGGGAGCTCCACCTCCCGGAAAGCGCGCTCGATCAGGAAAACGTCGCTTTCGTCGTCTTCCGCCAGCAAAATGTCGCACGGCGCGTTCATGGGGCTTTCGGGAGCTCCACCCAGAACGTGCTGCCCTTGCCTGGGGTGGACTCGAGACCGATCGAACCGTGCATGCGCTCGACCGACTTGCGCGCGATCGCGAGCCCCACGCCGGTGCCCTGGTACGCCTGCGCATTCGGCAGCCGTTGGAAGGTCGCGAACAATTGCCGCTGGCTCTGCTGGTCGATGCCGATCCCGTTGTCCCGGACGCAAATTCTCACGTGGTCGCTCCGCGGCTCCGCGAAGAGTTCGACGTAGGGGGTCACTCCGGGCGGCACGAATTTGACCGCGTTGTCCAGCAGGTTGGCGAGGCATTGCCTCAGCGAGGTGTCGTGGCCGATCACGCGGAGCAGAGGCCCGTTCACGCGGACCGTTGCGGTCGGGGGGACGAAGCTCCGGCCGCTCCTGGAGGATTTCGCCGACAAGTTTGTCCGCATCGACCGGCTCCAGCTTGACTGGAACGCGGGAGGCGCGCGCGAGCGCCAGCACGTCCTGGATGAGCCGATCCATCCGATTGGCCGATCGAACCACCCGCTGGAGGACGTCCGCCGCTTCCGGCGGGAGGATCGCGCGGTAATCCCCCAGCACGATCTCGGTATAGCTTTCGATCGCCCGCACCGGCGCGCGCAGGTCATGGGACAGGCTGTAGGAGAACGATTCTAGCTCGTTCATCGCCCGGTTCAGATCGGCGGTACGCTCCCGGACCCGATCCTCCAGTTCGCGGGCCTGGAGTTTCAGTTTTTCCTGCGCGCGGCGGAGCTCCGTGATGTCGCGCGCGACCTTCGACGCCCCGACGATCCGTCCGTCTGCGTCCCGAATCGGGGATATGGTCACCGAGACGTTGACCGGCTCGCCATCGCTGCGGATCCGCAGGGTTTCAAAATGATCCACTCGTTCGCCGCGCTGGAGTCGCGCCAGGATCTGCTGCTCCTCGTTGAGCCGGTCCGGCGGAAAGATCTTGGTGATGGGCTGGCCCAGCATCTCGCTTTCCGAATAGCCGAAGAGCCGCTCCGCGCCCCGGTTCCAGCTCGTCACGATCCCGCGCAGGTCCTTTCCGACAATGGCGTCGTCGGAACCTTCGACGACGGCCTTCAGGTAGTGGGCGGCCCGATCCGCCGCCCGGCGGTCGGACACATCCCGGAACACCAGCACCACGCCGGCCAAGGCGCCCGTGCTCCGCCGGATCGGAGCCGCGCAGCCGTCGACGGGCCGCTCGGCGCCGTTCCGCGCGGCCACGACGACATGGTTGGCCAAGCCGACCCGGAGGCCATTGCCCAGAACGGCTGGCACGAGGCGATCCACACGTTCACGGGTGTCCGCCAAGAGAAAGTGAAAGAGATCGTCCAACGGGCGGCCCAATGCCTCCCGCTGCGGCCAGCCGGTCAACGTCTCCGCGGCCGGATTGAGGAAGGTGACGATGCCTTCCGTGTCGGTTGCGATCACGGCGTCGCCGACGCTTGCAAGGATCGCCTTGAACCGTTCCTGGGAGCGCTTTTGGGCGGTGATGTCCCGGGCGATCTTTGAGGCGCCGACGATGGTTCCGGAATCGTCGCGAATCGGAGAAACGGTCAGCGAGATATCAAGGTGGCGCCCATCCTTCGTTCGCCTCACCGTTTCGTAATTCGCGATTCGCTCCCCGCGCCGGACGCGCGCCAGGATTTCGGGCTCCTCGGTGAGGCGGTCCGGCGGGAAAATGAGCGTGACCGGCCGTCCGATCGCTTCGTCGGAGGAATAGCCGAAAAGCTGCTCCGCGCCTCGGTTCCACGTGGTGATGATGCCGTCCAGATCCTTTGTGACGATCGCGTCGGAGGACGAATCGACGATCGCCGCGAGAAACGCGGCGGTAGGCGGAGGAACCTTGGGGGTGGGAGTCGGCATGCGCGAAGGCGATTCTCGGAGGAGATGTGCCGGGAACGGCGCGGAGTCGCGGAACCTATACGGCCGGCAAGTTCAGGCAAGCACGGCGGCAAAATGGCAAAGCGGCGTCGGGAAGGATTGAAGCCCTCCCTTGGGAAAGCTGCCGATGGCTGATGAATTCAAATATCGGACGGTCGGATCTGGCAAATCGCGGTTGAGCGCCCTCCCTGCGCTTCCGT
>JBOHXF010000213.1:0-3727 GCA_050737455.1 Opitutaceae bacterium
GCGCCGACCTTCTGCGCTCCCAGGACCGCACGCTGGCCGTCGCGGAGAGCGCGACGGGGGGGCTGCTCGCGCAGGCGTTCGCCGACGTCTGCGGCGTACCGAAGTTCTTCGCGGGCGCCTGCGTTTCGTACACGAACGACGCTGCTGTTCAATTGCTCGACATCCCCGAGTGCCTGCTCCTCCAGCACGGCGCTGCGAGCGGCGAGGCGGCGATGGCGCTGGCGACCGGCGCCGCGGAGAAGCTGGGAGCCGATTACGCCCTCGCGATCACGGGGTTTTCCGGGCCGTGCGGCGGGTCGAAGGAAAATCCGGTCGGCACGACGTTCGTCGCGCTCCACGCGCCCCACGGCGCCTGGTCCAAGGCGCTTTCCTTCCCCGGCCCGCGCAAGACAATCAAGCACCGCGTGGTGAACGCGGCGCTCGATTGGCTCCGGCGCGAGCTCATTCGCGCGCGCAGCTCCGTCCCCGGCGCGCCGCAGGCTTCGAGCGTTGCTTCGTAGGCGGATCGAATCGCCCTAGGCCGGCTGCGCCGCCAGGTTTTTCAATGCGGCCAGGTATTTTTCCCCGGTCCGGCGGATGACCTCCTCCGGCAGCCGCGGCGCCGGGGGCTTCTGATCCCACTTGAGCGCGAGCAGATGGTCCCGCACAAACTGCTTGTCGTAGCTTGGCGGCGAGCGGCCGGGCTCGTACTGGTCCGCAGGCCAATACCGCGACGAATCCGGCGTGAGGACCTCGTCGATCAGGACGACCTTGCCGGTCTCGTCCGTGCCAAATTCGAATTTGGTGTCGGCGAGGATCATCCCGGCCCGCCGCGCGAGTTCATGCCCGAAGTGATACAGTTCGAGACTCAGGCTTTTCGCGGCGCCATACACTCCGGCACCCAGGATCTTCTCGCCTTCCGCGTCGTCGATCGGCTCGTCGTGCTGTCCCTTGGGCGCCTTGGTCGTCGGCGTGAAGATCGCCTGCGGCAGCCGGTCGGCCTGCCGGAGCCCCTGCGGCAGCCGGATACCGCACACCGTGCCGTCCTTTTGATAGGAGCTCCATCCGCTGCCCGCGAGATAGCCGCGCACGATGCACTCGATCGCCAGCGGCTTCAGTTTGCGGACCACCATGCTGCGCAGGCGGAGGTCCGTCCCGGCGATTCCCCACCGATCGAATTCGCCGGCTTGGTCGGGCAGGAGGTGGTTGGCGACGATCTTCGTGGTGCGGTCGAACCACCACAGGCTCATCTGCGTGAGCACGATCCCCTTGCCGGGAATCCCGTCCGGCAGCACCACGTCGAACGCCGACAGGCGATCGGTGGCGCTGAGCAGCAGGGCGTCCCCGAGGTCGAAGATATCCCGGACCTTCCCGGATCCGATCCGGGAATGGCCGACACCTTCGATCTTCAGCACCGCCTCGCGAGGCAAGGCCTTCTCGATATCGGATGCATTCATGAATCCCGGAGCAAAACCGGCATGCGCAAAAAGTAAACCCTGCAAACGCATTGGCACCCCCGTCGGAAATTCTCCTTGCCGGGCCGCCCCCGACCCGTACGTTCCCCCTTTCCGCGGTTGGTCCCCATCGTCTAGCCCGGCCCAGGACACCACCCTTTCACGGTGAGAACCGGGGTTCGAATCCCCGTGGGGACGCCAACGCAAAAAGTTACGAAAGTAACTCACGTACTGGAGGATGCTCGGCAAAACGAGCATTTCTCGTCCTCATTCTGAAGCTAGGTTGCCCAGTTGACGTGGCAACCTAAGCATGAATCACAGTAAATTCGCCGTCATCCAGTTTGAAAATCGGAACGGTTCCACGTCATGGCGAGTCGACGGACGCCTGCACGGTGTTCGTTTTCGGAAGAATTTCAAAACGCGGGAGGAAGCTGCCGCCGAGAAAGCCGCGCTCGAAATCAAGGCACTCCAAACCGTCGCCGGCCTGCGTCAGATCGCGACGGCGTTGAACGAGGAACAGGTGCGCGAAGCTGAGGCGCTGTTTCAGCGCATGGAAAGCAAATCGCGTTCGCTGTCGTTCTACGTCGATTTTGCCTTCGAGCACTACCGCGAGCCGGAACAGCAGAAGACCCTGCCCGATGCCATCCGCGACTACGTCGCCGCGAAGGAACACGAATACGACCAGCAGCACATTTCTTATCCGCAGCTCAAGCGTATCACCTGGGACCTCCAGCGACTGGCGAAGCACTTCAAGGGCAAGACCGTCGCGGAAATCACCGTGTCCGGACTCGTGGGTTTTCTGGAAGGTCGCCGGCCCAGCATGAAGACGTTTAACAACCAACGGGGCGTCCTCGGCACCTTTTTCAAATTCTGCTTTCATCGCGGCTGGGTCACGGAGAATCCGGTGTTGAAGGTGCCACATTATCGCATCCGGCAGCGGCGTGGCATGGTCTGCACTCTCAATGCAGTCCAAGCGCAGGAATTGATGGAGCACTTCGAGTCCTTCGAAGGCGGACGCTGGGTGCCCTATTTCGCGCTCTGCCTCTTCGCTGGCATTCGCCCTGGAGTGCCGGACGGCGAAATCACCAAGCTGCGGCCCGATGATGTGAATTTGGAAACCGGCATCATTCATATTTCGGCCGATGTGTCTAAAGTCCGCGAGCCGCGCCGGATCGCCATCCAGCCAAATCTTGCCGTTTGGCTGCGCGCGTATCCGCTCAAGCAATTCCCGATCGTGGTCGGCAATTTCCAGAAGCGCCGCGCCAAGTTCAAAGATCAGTTCAATCTCACGCACGACGTGCTCCGCCACACGTTCATTTCGATGTTCGTCGCTAAATTCCGATCGATCGGCGAGGCGGCGATTCAGGCGGGAAACTCCGAAAGCATCATCCGCCGCCACTACCTCGATTTGAAAAGCAAGGAGGAGGGCGAACAGTTTTTCGGGATCGTGCCGCGCCACGCTGTGCTCGCCGCAGAGGCCGACAGAAACGAAAGTGTGTCGCAAGCGGCCAAAGCCGCCTGAATGCAGCCAGTCCCTGCCTGTGGCGGTTGACGCGCAGGCAGGGGTATGGAAACAACCTCTATCCTTCCTCCCGGCCAGCATTCGCTGACCGACATCATTGGGCTGCGGCTGAGCGGCATTTTTCCCCAGGGCAAGGAGCCGTCGATCCGCACGCTGCGCGATTGGACCAAGCTCCGGCGCATCCCGCATCACCGGGTCGGTCACTTCGTTTATTACCTATGGGCTGCAGCCCATAGGTAGTAATATATGACGGGTCTGTCTATGTGACGCGGCATGTTGGATTCGCGTGGGACGGCGCTCGTTGCAGACACCTCAATCGCAGCACATAGATCGGAGGCGTTTTCTGGCGCCTTTTCGGGGGCCTTGTCCGCAAACCTTCAAGCCTTCCAATCGCACCCGCGATGGACAAGCCCTTTTGCCAAACTACGGCACCCGAGAAGCGGGGACTGGAGCACTGGTTCAGACAGCGTCGCACCCTGACGGACTTTCGACGCGGTCCGCTGGGGCCTCATTTCGACGGTTTCGCGCAGTCCTTGGCCGCTAAGGGCTATTCGCTCCACCAAGCCAGGCGCATGCTCGCCGTGGGCTGCCAGTTCAATGTCTTCCTCCTGGATCGCGGGATCACCGAGCTGGCAGGCGTTTCCGACTCACTGATGTCCCGAACCGCGCTTTTTGCTGAAAACGGGGACCGTTTTCGCCACATTGGAGACGGGACCGATCTGAGATTGTCCTGGAATACCGTGGTGGCTGGCGGGAGCGCGATGGCGGCAGC
>JBOHXF010000214.1:0-13736 GCA_050737455.1 Opitutaceae bacterium
GCTTGGGATAGTCGAGAGCGACGGCCGTGTCGGGCATGGCGGATCAGTTCTTGTTGGCCGCCACCCAGCCGCGCAGCGCGACGCCCACGTTCGCCGGCTTCTGTCGGATCAGGTCGTTGACCATGTCGGGGGTGACGATGGCGCGGTTCGGCATGGCCCGGGCGGCGAGATCCGGCGGGAGGGTGAACATCTCCACGGGGATCGGTTCCGGCTTCTGCCGCGACCACAGCCTCAGAAAGATCAGCAGCACCGCTCCGGCCCCGACGACCGCCGCCCAGCGGCTGGCCAGAGCGACCCAGGAGCCCACCCCACCCTGCGCCTGGATGGCGGCCGCTTCCTGCGCGACCGGCGCCGCGGCAAAGGGCATCTCCTCCAGCGTGATGAGGCTGTCCGCCGACTGGCCGGCGGCGAGCTTGATGCCTAGGGCGTTGATGACGATCTGCTTCAGCGCCTCGATCTGGTCGGGCGTGCGTTTCGTGGCACCCTGCGCCACCAGGACCGAAGCCGTGAGGCGCGTAATGGTGCCCGGCGAACGGGTGATGTTGGTGAGCGTCCGGTCGATCTCGTAGGTCGTTGTCTGGTTTTTGTGGTTTTGCACGGTGTCCGTGGCCGGCCGGCTCACGGCGGGCCCCGTGCCGGCCTTCTCCGGGACATTGGAACTCACGCCCACGGCACCTCCGCTCTCGTGCGATTCGGTCGTGCTCGACGATTCGGTTGACATCGTCTGCGTCCGGACCACCTGGCCGTCGGGGTCGTACTTCTCCTCCGTTTCGGTCGTCGCCTCCGGATCGATGTCGGCCGAGACGCGCACGACGGCGTTGCCGGCGCCGACGACGTCGTCGAGCATCGACTGGACCTTTTTCGCGAAATAGTTCTCCACCTGCTGGCGGTAGCGCATCTGCGAGGAGGCCGTGCCGAGCGCCGGATCTTGGTTGAGCTCCTCCGAAAGGACGTGCCCGTGATTGTCCACGACCGCCACCTCGTTGACCTGAAGCCCCTGCACCGCGTTCGCGACGAGATGCCGGATCGCGTTCACCTGTTCGGGCTGCAGCGTGCCCCCGCCGAGATCGACGAACACCGAGGCGGTCGATTTGACGCTTTGGTCGGTCAGCAAAAGCCGGTTCTCCGGCTGCACGATCATCACGCGGGAGGCGCGCACGCCCTGGAGTTGGTCGATCGTGCGCGCCAGTTCGCCCTGAAGGGCGCGCATATAATTGGTGCGCTGGACGAAGTCGCTGAGGCCGAACTGGCCCTTGTCGAAAATCTCGAAGCCGACTCCATCGCCCTCGGGCATGCCCTTGGAGGCGAGGTCCATGCGCAGCTTGTACACCTGGTCGCTCGGGACCTCGACCGCCGTGCCCCCGGCGATCACCTGGCAGGGCACGTTCTGGGCCTGGAGATAGCTGACGATGCCCGCCACGTCCTTTTCTCCCAGGTTGCCGTAGAGCAGCGTCATGTCGGGCCGCCGCGCCCACAGCACGATCGCGATCAGCCCGCCCGCGACCGTCAAGGCGGCCACGCTGAGGGAAACTTTTTGGTTGAGCCCGAGCTGCTTCCACAGCGCGAGCAACGATTGCCCGAAATTCTTCATGAAAAAGAGATCACACCTGCATGCGCATCAGCTCCTGGTAGGCGTCCACGAGCTTGTTGCGGACCTGGACCATCAGGGAAAGGGCAACCGAGGCCTCCTGCATCGCGATGACGCTCTGGTGGAGCTGGGAGGAATCGCCGAGCATGACCGAGTTGGCGACGGTGTCGGACTGGGTCTGCTTCTGGTCCACCATCGAGACCAGTCCTTCGAGCATGGAGCCGAAGCCCGAAGCCGGCTGCGTCGCGTCCGTTTGCGTGGACGCGGGGAGCTTCGGAACTCCCAGCTGGCTGGGCTGGTCGAGCGGGACGGTCGGAAACGCCGTGGAAATGGAGCCGATGAGGGACATGCGGGGCGGTCAGGTCATTGTCCGATGTCGAGCGTCTTCTGAGCGAGCTGCCGGGCGTCCTTCGCGAAGGCGAGGTTGGCCTCGTATGCGCGGGAAGCTGTGATGAGATCCACCATTTCGTAGGCGAGATTCACGTTCGGCATGGTCACCATGCCCTTGGCATTCGCGTCCGGACTCTGGGGGTTGTACACCTGCTGGCCCGGCGTGGGATCGGTCGTGATGCCCGCCACCTTGACGGTCTGCACGGAAGCGCCGTCGGCTTCCTTGAGCAGCGCGGTCTCGAAGGACACGACCTGCCGCTGATAGGGCCCTCCCGACGGGGTCCGGGTCGTCTGGGCGTTGGCGATGTTCTGGGCGACGATATCCAGCCGGGTCTTCTGCGCCGACAGGGCGTCGGCGGTGACATCGATTCCGGTGATCAGATCCAAGGGCATGGGGCGGCGCGATTGCGGTCGGCCTAGGGCTGGCCGTTGATCGCCAGCTTGAGCTGCTTGATGTTGTAGGTGACGACGTCGGCCAGGTAATTGTAGGAGACCGAGTTCTCGTCCATCGCGACGAGCTCGTGGTCGATGTCCACATTGTTGCCGTCCGCACGGACGGAACGCGCGTTCGGATCCTCCGCCAGGGTCGGCTTCACGTCCGCCAGGGTGCCGCCGGTCTTGAAGTCTCCCGCCTGTACGCTCGCCTTCAGTTGGGCGGCGAAATCGGGGGATATGTCCACGCGATGGTAACCGGGGGTCTCGGAATTCGCGAGGTTGGCGGCAATGGCGTCCTGCCTCAGCGCGGCCGCGTCCATGAGCTTCTGGGCCAGCGCCATGTTTTCGTTTTGGAAAATGGGATCGATCATGGCGGCCGCGGCTCCTAAGGCAGAGCGCGTGCCATCCCATCACCTATTTTTTCAACATATTAACTATCAATTAAATACAATGTCATATGGCGATCGGCACCCAATGCGCCGTCCCGCCACGGTCCGCGAAGGCATTTTTTGCCGGGCCGATCGCCGGCTTCGCGTCCGACCGCATCGCTTTCGGCCGCCGCCCCTTCATTCTCAGGCCATTGTGCCGATTGGAACGGGGACATGCCTCACCCATGAGGGATAGCGATTTCGAATTCATCCGCACCCTCGTCTACGAGCGCAGCCGCATCAGTCTCGACAGCAGCAAGCGCGAACTGGTCGGCGCGCGCGTGGCGAAGCGCCTGCGGGTCCACCGGATGGAGTCCGTCACGGACTACTGCCGGATGCTGCGCGACCCGGGGCAGGAGACGGAGCGGGTGCGCCTCATCGATGTCATCTCCACGAATCACACCTTCTTCTTCCGCGAGGCCGAACATTTCTCGTTCACCGCCCGCACGATCGTCCCCGAGATGCTTCGCCGCTCGCGGGCTGAGCCATGGCCCCGGCTACGCGCCTGGTCGGCGGCCTGTTCCTCGGGGGAGGAACCGTATTCGCTCGCGATCACCCTCGCCGAGGAGCTGAGAACCGCCGGGTGGGGATGGCGCGTCGAGGCGACCGACATCTCCCATCCCGTGCTCGACAAGGCCAGGCTTGGAATCTACCCGGCCGAGGCCGTGGACCATTCCGTTCCGCCCTGGGCTCGGGTGTATTTCCTGCGGGGCGTCGGGCCGCAGGAAGGCATGCGCCGGGTCCGCCCCGCCATCCGGGCCGGCGTCGCCTTCCGCCAGCTCAACCTGCTCGAGGGCTCCGCCGATCCGGGGCCCTTTCATGTGATCTTCTGCCGCAATGTGATGATCTACTTCGATCGGACGACCCAGAACGAACTGGTTCGGCGCCTGGCGGACCGCCTGATCCCCGGCGGATACCTCCTTGTGGGTCATTCCGAGACCCTGACCGGAATCGATCACTCGCTCGAGCCCGTGCTCGCGTCCGTATATCGCCGGCCGGGGGGCCCCCGATGACCCCGCCAAAGATCCGCGTCCTGGTCGTCGACGACTCGGCCCTCGTGCGGCGGATGGCCCGAGAGACGCTCGACGCGGACCCGGAGATCGAGGTGGTCGGCGTCGCCATCGACCCCTACGAGGCGCGCGACAGCATCGTCCGGCTCCGGCCCGACGTCCTCACCTTGGATCTGGAAATGCCCCGCATGGACGGGCTCACGTTCCTGCGGCTGCTGATGGCGCGCCGCCCCATTCCCGTCGTCGTCCTGAGTTCGCTCACGCCGCGCGGTTCGGATTTTGCGCTCGAGGCCCTGCGGCTGGGCGCGGTCGAAGTGATCGGAAAGCCCGGCGGCACCTATACGTTCGGGCGGATCGGACCCGAACTCGTCGCCAAGGTGAAGGCCGCCGCGCGGGCCCGCCTTCGGCCGGCGCACCCCGCCCCGGATCCATCTCCGGCCCCGATCGGAAACGACCCCGGGGCCGAACGGCCGGCCCGCTCCCTCGTCGTTCTCGGCGCATCGACCGGCGGCGTCGAGGCGTTCCGCCAAATCTTCACGGCCCTTCCGAAGGGCCTGCCCCCCATCGCGATCGTCCAGCACATTCCCGCCCTGTTTTCGCGGAAGTTCGCGGAGCGGCTCGGGGAGCTGGGGCCGGTTTCGGTGCGCGAAGCGATCGACGGCGACCGGCTGGAGCCCGGAGCCGCGCTCGTCGCCCCCGGCGATCATCACCTTCTCGTCCATTGGACGGGGACCCATCATGTCGCGCGGGTCCTTTCCGGCCCCGCCCTGTGGCACCAGCGGCCGGCCGTGGACGTGCTCTTCCGCTCGGTCGTGGACGCGGGCTCGGCGCCGCACTGTGTGGCGGGCCTGTTGACCGGCATGGGCCGCGACGGCGCGGATGGGCTTCTGCGGCTGCGCGAGCACGGCGCCCTCACATTCGCCCAGGACGAAACCACGAGCGTCGTCTATGGCATGCCCCGCGCCGCGTGGGAGAACGGCGGCGCCCAGTCGATCGTGCCCCTTGGCCAGATTCCAACCTTTCTTGCCGGCATCGTCCGTTCGTCGCCGGCCTCCGTCCCTGTTCCTCTCGCCCAGCCATGAACTCCTCCGAACCCCCGGATCCTCCGGCCGAAGTGGCCTCGGTCCTCATCGTCGAAGACGAACCCGTCGTCCTCGCCACTCTCAAAAGCACCCTCGAACGCGAGGGCTTCCACGTCGTCGCCTGCGCCAGCCCAGTCAAGGCCCTCTCGGTCCTGGCCGAGCGCGACTTCGCCGTGATCATCTCCGACCAGCGGATGCCGGAGATGACGGGGCTCGACTTCCTGGTGGAAAGCCGGCGCGTCCGGCCGCACACCTCCCGGATCCTCCTGACGGCGGTGCTCAACCTGCCCACGGTCGTCGACGCCATCAACCGCGGCGAGATCTACCGCTTCGTCGCCAAGCCCTGGCTGCGCGAGGAACTGATCGCCACGGTCCGCAATGCGATCCAGCGCCATCTGCTCACGACGCACAACCTGGAGCTTCAGGCCGAGACCGCGCGGCTGAACGAGCAGCTTACCGGCGCGAACCGCGCGCTGGAGAGCAAAGTGAACGACCTGGAACGCCAGCGCAGGCAGCTCGACGCGGCGAACCGCGAACTGACCTCCCGCTACGAGCACTCGCTCGAGCTGTGCCGACGCATCCTGACCGCGTACGATCCGATGCTCGGCAGCCAGGCCAAGACCCTGGTGGAATTCGCGGGAAAAATGGCGGAATCCGAGCACTTCAGCGAGGCCGAGCGCCACGCGCTCCGTTCGGCCGCCTGGCTCTGCGACCTCGGGCTGATCGGCGTGCCGCGGGAGCTTGTGCGGTCGTTCCGTTCGCGGAAGACCGAGCAGCTCTCCGACCGGGAACGGGCGATGCTCAGGCACCACCCGATCTACAGCCAGACCCTCGCCGCCCTGGTCGATTCGAGGACCGACGTCGGGGAGACGATCCGCGCCCATCACGAATGCTTCGACGGCTCCGGCTTCCCCGACGGGCTCGCCGGCGCGAACATCCCGTGGACCGCGCGCTGCCTGGCCGTCGCGGTCGGCTTCGTCGAGGCGGGCCTGCCAAAACTGGCCGCCACCGAGCAGGTCCTGGCCCAGTCGGGCACCCTCTACGATCCGGAAGCGGTGCGGCTCTTCCTCAAGGTCACGCACCTCGTGAACCTGCCGCGCCAGGTCAGCGAAATTCTCCTGGATGAGCTCGAGCCGGGCATGATGCTGGCCACCGGCATTTACAGCCCCCATGGGCTCCTCCTCGTGGGCGAAGGGCAGACCCTTGGACCCGGCATCATCGCCAAGATCCGATCGCACAACGAGGTGACGCCCATCAGCCAACGCCTCCTTGTCTACAGCTGATCCGCCTCATGGGGACCGCCAGCGTCGCTTCGATCTTCGCCCAGAGAGTCATCGTGGGCGTGGGGGACATGGCGATTTCGAACCATCCCCACTTCGTCGTCAGCACCTACGCCCTGGGCTCATGCGTGGCGGTCGTGGCCTACCACGCCCCCCTGCAGGTTGGCGGCATCCTCCATCTCATGCTGCCGGAGGCGCAGATCTCACCGGCCAAGGCGGCGGTCCAGCCGGCCATGTTCGCGGACACGGGTCTGCCGTATTTCTTCCGGGAACTCGGCTCCTTCAATGTCCGGCCGCAGGCTGCGCGGCTCTTTCTGGCGGGCGGGGCCAGCGTCATGAGCGGGGTGGACCCCTTCCGGATCGGCGACCGCAACCGGGCCGCAACGCTCGCCTACCTGACCGGGCTCGGGCTGCACCCCGTGGGCGAGGACCTGGGAGGCGTCATCAACCGGACCCTGCACCTCGACATCTCCACGGGGCTGCTGACCGTGAAAACCCCGCTGGGCCGCCGGGAGTTCCCGCTCGCCGGGCCTGAGCGGCTTTCCGCTCAATTTCGCCGAATCGGCGCCGATCACTGAAACGTGGGCGCTCCCTCCAGTTCCGCTGCTCAGGCCGCATTGGCCGGAAAGTACCTCACCGTGGGCCTCGGCGCCGAGGCGTACGGCATCGGCATCCTGCGCGTGCGGGAGATCATCCGCATGCAGAAGATCACTCCGGTTCCGCAGATGCCGGAATTCGTCAAGGGCGTCATCAACCTGCGCGGCAGGGTGATCCCGATCGTGGACCTGCGCATCAAGTTCGGCGTCCCCGCCGAATTCGCCGAGCGCACCTGCATCGTGGTCGTCCAGGTGCGCCTTGCCTCCGAGCACTCTGTGCCGATGGGCCTCATCGTGGACCGTGTCGAGGAGGTCGTGAACCTGGGCCTCGACGAGATCGAGACCACCCCGGAATTCGGGGCGCGGGTGAACACCGAATACATCCTCGGTCTCGCGAAAGTACGCGGCCAGGTCAAGACCCTGCTCGACATCGACAAGGTCGTCGCGGCCGAGACGGTCGAGGCGATGGCCAAGGGATAGGATTGAGGAATCCGGCCTGCAAGCCGGCCCGAACCCCGCAGCGTCATCCATTCATCGGTCGCGGGCATGATCGCCGGGCCGTGGCCCTTGTTCACGATCGGCGGAGGCATGCGGGCTCCGTCCGCGCTTTTGGGCTCGGTGTGAAGGGGACGCTCAAAGCCCCCACCGTCGGCGACCGCACGGCCCGCGCGCCTCGCCGCACGGGCGAATACGGGCCCTATTCGCGAAGCATGCCGACTAGCCTTTCGGCAGGCCGACCGACAGGCGGTCGCCGAGGCGCTTCACGGCGCGGTCCCGGACCTCCACCATCACCTGCTCGATGATTTCGGCCGTGTAGCCCCATTCGGTCAGCAGGGCGCCGCGGAGGCCGTAAAGAAATCCCTCCTCCGTCACGCCGGGCCCGAGGCAGACCGCAACATAGCGTGCCGCGTGAAGTTGCGCCACCAGCCCGATCGCGCCGGCCGGGGCCTTTTCCGGGCTATGCTGCCATGCCACCGCCTGGGCGTACGGTTCCGGAAATCGCCAGAGGGAAAGCAGCCGCGCCCCCACCTCGGAATGGTGGTAGCCCAGCACCTGCTTTTCGGCGTCCTCCCAAGCCAGGGAGGCTTGGGCCGCCAGCGCCGAAATCCTCGGATAGAACGGCGCGCAGAAGTAGGCGAGGACGAGCTTTCCCACGTCGCAGACCAGCCCGACCGTATAGGAAGCCGATGGTTCGAGGCGACCGCCGGGCGGCGATCCGACGCGGTCGGACCGCTCCGCGAAAGCTTCCGCCGCCAGCGCGGTGCAAAGCGAATGGCGCGTGTAGTCGCCCGGCTCCCAGGGGAGCGACCGGTGGTGGCGCTCCTCCCATCGCGAGACGGCGGTGAGCGATGCGATGCGGTAGATCTCCCGGTGGCCCAGCATCAGGATGGCCTGCTCCACGGATCCGATCGGCTCGCCTGCGGAGACATACGCGGAATTCGCGAGCCGCAGCGTCGCGGCCGCGAGGGCGCTGTCGAGCAAAACGATCCGCTCGATCTCCCCCGCGGTGCTTTCCTCGCTGCCTATTGCCGCGAGGAGCTGCGGGAGGACGGCCGGCGAGCAGGGAAGAGCCTTCGCGCGCTCGCAGATCTGCTCGAGGGTCGGAGGCGCTTCCGGGTCCATGGGCCGGCGACGTTCAGGCGGCGCGCAGGAGCGTCGCCGGGTCCAGGATGAGGGCGATGTTGCCGTCGCCCAGGATGGCGCCACCCACCACGCCGGCATCGGCGGAAAGGCCCTGCATGAAGGGCCCGAGGTTCTTGATCACCACTTCCTGCTTGCTGACCATCTCGTCCACGAGCAGGGCGCAAACCCGTCCCGCGGACTCCACGACGACAAGGATGCCCTCCCAGGGATGCTCCGCCTTGGCGTCGATCCCGAAATGCCGGTGCAGCCGTCGGAGAGGGATTAGCTTGCCCCGCAGGTCGAGGACCTCGCCGCAGCCCTGGATGTTCACGATGTGGTCGCGGGCCGGCCGCAGCGCCCGCTGGACCGACGTGCTCGGCAGGATGAACCGGTCCTCCCCCACCCGCACCACGAGCCCGTCGATGATCGCCATGGTGAGCGGCAGCTTGATGGTGAACGTCGAGCCCTTGCCCAGCTCCGTCGCGATCTCGATCTTCCCCCGAAGCTTCTCCACGTTGCGTTTCACGACGTCCATGCCGACCCCGCGGCCGGACACCGACGTCACCTTCTCGGCCGTCGAGAAGCCGGGGAGGAAAATGTACCCGTAGATCTCCTCGGCGCTCGGCTCCGGTCCTTCCGGCACGAGCCGCTGGCGCCGGGCCTTGGCGAGGATTTTCGCCGCATCGAGGCCGCGCCCGTCGTCCTGAAGCTGGATGTGGATGCTCCCGCCCCGATGGAACGCCCGCAGCGTCACCGTCCCCTGTTCGGGCTTCCCCGCCGCCACGCGCTCCTCGGGCGACTCCACGCCGTGATCGAGGGCGTTGCGTACCATGTGCACCAACGGATCGGCGATATCCTCCACCATTGTCCGGTCGAGCTCGGTCTGCCCTCCTTCCGTCAGGAAGGCGGCCTTCTTCCCGCATTCGCGCGCGACATCCCGGGCGAGCCGTTCCATCTTCTGGAAAGTGGGCTTGATGGGGATCATCCGCAGCGACAGCGCCGCGTGCTGGAGTTCCTTCGCGATGCGGCCGAGATGGCCGACCGTCCCTGCGAGGCGTGGCGCATGCCGTCCGACTTCGCGGGCGGTTTCCGCGAGCTGGCTCTGGACGATGACGAGCTCCCCGACGACGTCCATGAGCAGATCGAGCTTCTCGGTGCTGACCCGCACGGTCTGGTTGGCCGCGCCCTTGGAGGCACGCGCCGCCTCGGACGGGTCGGTGTCGCCTTTTTCGGGTTCCACGGCGGAGGCCGGCGCGGCTGCACCCATCGGATCAGGGGCTGCCGCCTCCGGTTTGCCCGCCTGAGCCGGCGTCCGCTCCAAAGCTCGCGGTGCCGCCGGACCGGCGCCCCCACCTTGCACCAGGCGCCGCACGGCTTCGATCAAATGGCTGACCGGGACGATCTGTCCAGGCTGTTCCCCTCGTTCGAGCGCCACGGCCACCTGCGCCGTCAGGGCCTGGATCGCATCCCTGCTCCGCAGCACTTCGGTGACCACCGCCGAATCGATCCGCAGCTTGTGGTTCCGGGCGAGATCAAGGAGGGTCTCCACCTCGTGCGCCAACGCATGCATCGGGGCGAGACCCAGGAACCCCGCGTTGCCCTTGATCGTGTGAAACGAACGAAAGATGGAGCCGAGGGCCTCCGGGTCCTCCGGCCTCTGCTCGAGCGAGAGCAGGGCCGCCTCGATCGCCTGCAGATGCTCCACCGCCTCCCCGTGAAATTCGGCGAGCAGATCCCGATTATCCCCCAGATCAAGCGTCAGGAGGACATCGACGGGCTTGCTTTCGGAAGCGGTGTCCGCGACAGGCGGTCCGCCCTGTTCGCGCCGCGGCGGGAGCGGGACGCCGGCCCGAAGGGCGCCGATGGCCTCGGGCAGCCACTCCACGAGTCCCAGCAGGTGGCCGAGGGACTCCGCATCGAAAGGCTTGCCGGTGTCGAGGCGCGTTTCCAGGGCGGTTCGCACGGTCTGGATCGCCTCGGCGAAGCCCGGCTCCGCTGCGCTCAGGTCGCTCAGCTCCCCGAGCAGGCTGTACGCCGGGATGAGGCCATCGTCGCTGCCGGGAGCCGCGAGGACCGACTCGCCCGCAAGTCGGTTCGCTGCCTCTTCGAGTTTTTCTATGACCTGCGGAGCGGTCGACATGTCGGCGTCGCGGTCCTTCCGGCGGCCCAGTTCAGGTCCCGGTTCCGGCCATGGCTTGAGCCGGGTGGTCCGCGCCCGCCGCCGCCGGAGTCCGAGTCGGCTGGGCCTTGCCCAAGCCGGCCTTCGCGTCGTCGAGCGAGAGGTGGAAGGTCCAGGCGCGCGTGTCCTCGAAGCCCTTGCATTCGGTGATAATCTGGGCGTTGGCGACCAGGGAGAAGTGCATGGCGAGCTCCCGGCACGTCTGCATCGCCTGCATGAGCAGCTTGATCACTCCCATGTGCAGCGAGCGGACGAGGTGGATGTCGATGATCGCCTTGTTGTGCCCGGCGTCGACCGCCTCCGCGAACTTCGGCTTCAGATAATGGGCGGCCTCGGCCAGGATCGCCGGAGTGCAATGCTCCGGCAGATGCATCACCATGAAGTCGCCGTCGAGCTTGTAGTACCGAAGAGAGGTGTCGAGGTTCATGGCCTTGGCCATCTTCGACTCGAGTTCGGCGAGGTCGATTGGCTTGGTGACGATGGAGGAGAAGCCGACCTGCTGACCCAGATTCTGGGCGGTCATGTCCGTCTTCACGACCAACGCGAAAATAGGCACGTACTTGGTCTTGGCGTTCGCGCGCAGCGAGCGGAAAAGCGCGAAGGCGGCATCCTCCGGCAGCGACAGGCTCACAAGCAGCAGGTCGGGCGTCTGCCGCGAACAGAGGTCGATCGCTTCGCCCTGGGTCGCCACCCCGTGGACCTTCCATGGGGTATGCTTGAGCCCCTCCTCGATCTGCTGGATGATCGCGGGCTTGTCCTCGACGATGAGGATGTCGACCGGATCGAGGATCGAGCGGATCTTCGCCGTTCCTTCGGCCAGAGGCTTCAGGTCGATGATCCGTCCGGCCTTGTCCACCAGCATATCCTCCTTGAACGGCTTCACGATGTAGTCGCGCACGCCGATCTTGGCGATCTTGAGCACGTGCTCGCGCCCGCCCTCCGCGGTCAGCATCATGACCGGGATCCCCTTGAGTTGAGGGTCTGCCTTGAGCTTGGTGAGCATCTCCACCCCGTCCATGACCGGCATGGTCACGTCGAGCAGGATCAGGTCGGGCATGTCCTTGGCCGCGAGCGCGAGGCCCTCGACTCCGTTGGCCGCCTCGAGAATCTCGCAGTCGAAGGACTTGAAGGCCTTCCGCACGATGATGCGGACGGTCTTCGAATCGTCGACGGTCAGTACTTTGTTGCGCATGCGGACGGTCTCACGGTTCATTCTTCATCAGGATGTCCGCCACGACGCGGCGGCCCTGGGACTGGAAGCGGTAGATGTAGCGGCGGGCCGAGCCGATGGGCTCGACGCGGAAATTGCGCCCGCGCAGGATCGAGGGGATCGTGAGCTTGCACGGGAAGCCGGCGTCGCAGAGGCCGTTCTTGAATACGCCGACGATCATGTTCGTGAGCTCGCCGATGGCGTCGTTGACCGCCTCCTCGCCGCAGGTGTCGGCGCCCAGCATCGCTTCGGTGAGCGTCTTCGCGAAGTCGACGTCGAGATAGATGTAGATGAGCCCGTCGATCTCCCCGAGAAACCCGACGGTGCCGACGATGAGCGGGGCCGCTTCAGCAGGCTGGGCCGGAGGAAGGCCGGCAGTCTCGCCGATGGCCGCCGAGCCCTGCAGTTCGACGGGCCGGCTGAGCATCGTGCCGAAGACATCGCCCACCGCCCGGATGATATTGTCGCGAATCAGGCTCTCGGAGATTTCCTCGGTTGCGGGCATATATGGGGAATCGGCACGGGCGAGGCCCGCTTCCCTGTCTATCGGTCCGAGGGGCCGGTGGTTAACCCGGAAATTTGATGAAAACGGGCGAATCCGCCGGGCTGCGCCGCGGCCGCCCCACCCCTCACTCCTCCCCGGCCGAGCATTCCACCGCCTCTCCCGCCTCGCGGTACTCCTGCAGCTTGTTGCGCAAGGTCCTGATGCTGATCCCCAGCAAGCCGGCCGCCTGGGTCCGGTTCCCCGCCGTCTGGACGAGCGCGGCCTTGATCGCCTCCTTCTCCAGTTCGGCGATCGAGAGCACCGAGCCGCCGCGGGAGATCACCGCCACCGCATTCCCGGCCAATCCCTCGTCGATCCGGCCCTCAGGCAGGCCCGGGGCGGCATCGTCGGCCGCCGGCTCGTCCGCCATAGGAGGAGCCCCTTCGGGCACGGGCAAACCGAGCGCGACCGCCGTGACGGACCGCCCGTTCTCCGACAGGATCACCGCCCGCTCCACGACGTTCTGCAATTCGCGCACGTTGCCGGGCCAGCGGTAGGCCATCATCGCCTGGCGGGCGGATTCGGCGAAACCGGTCACCTTGACTCCGTGCTTGCGCGCGAATCGCCGCAGAAAATGGTCCGCGAGCATCGCGATGTCCTCGGGCCGCTCGCGCAGGGGTGGCACCACGACGGGGAACACGTTCAGCCGATAGTACAAATCCTGCCGGAATTCCTTATGCTCGACGTTCTTAAGGAGGTCGCGGTTGGACGTAGCCAGGATCCGCACGTTGACCTTGATCGTTCGGTTTCCCCCCACCCGCTCGAACTCCCTCTCCTGCAGGACCCGCAGCAGCTTCGCCTGGAGGCCGGCCGTGATCTCGCTCACCTCGTCGAGCAACAGGGTCCCGTTATTGGCCAGCTCGAAACGCCCTTCCCGCCGCTCGGTCGCACCCGTGAAGGCCCCGCGCTCATGCCCGAAGAATTCGCTTTCGATCAAGGTCTCGGAAATCGCCGCGCAGTTCACCTTGATGAACGGCTGCTGCCGCCGCGGGCTGCGCCGGTAGATCTCCCGGGCGATCATCTCTTTGCCCGTCCCGCTTTCCCCGCTGATGAATACCGTCGCATCCGTCGGCGCCACCCGGTCGATGAGCTGGCGCAGGCGCAGCATCGCGGGGCTGCGCCCGACCAGCGCCTCCCCGTCGTCGCCCGGGTCGCTGAGGAGCCGGTTGACCTGGAGCAGTTGGTGGTACGACTGGGCCTTCTTCAGGATCATGTCGATCTGGCCCGGGGAAAACGGCTTCATCACGTAGTCGAACGCGCCGGCCCGCATGCAGGCCACGGCCGACTCGATCGACCCGTAACCGGTGATCACGACCACCAGGGGGCGCTCGGGGAGGACCGCGAGGTGCTCCAGGAATTTCTGCCCGTCCC
>JBOHXF010000215.1:0-8001 GCA_050737455.1 Opitutaceae bacterium
ATCCCGGGGTGGACGAGGACGCGCAGGGAGTACTCCCGGCTGTCTTTGCGCAGCTGGAGCCGCCGGACGACGGAGGAGAGGCGGCGCTGCAGCTCGACCGACATGGTGGTGGCCGACTTCACGATGCCGCGGCCCCGGCAGTAGGGGCAGTCGGTGTAGAGGTTGGAGGAGAGGGACTCCTGCTGGCGCTGGCGGGTCATCTGCATGATCCCCAGCTGGGAGATCGGCAGGATGTGGTTGCGGGCCTTGTCCGTCGCCATCAGTTCGACCATCTTCTCGTAGATGGCGTTGCGGTGGCGCCGCTCCTTCATGTCGATGAAGTCGATGATGATGAGCCCGCCGAGGTTGCGCAGGCGGATCTGCCGGGCGATTTCCCGGGCGGCCTCCTGGTTGACGGCGTAGATCGTGTTCTTCTCATCGCCCGCCTTGTTGCGGTGCGAGCCCGTGTTCACGTCGATGGCGATGAGGGCCTCGGTCTCGTCGATGACGATTTCCCCGCCGCTCGGCAGTGGGACCTTGCGCTGACCGGTCTGCTCGATCTGGCGCTCGATGTTGAAGCGTTCGAAGATGGGGATGCTGTCCGTGTACTGGGAGATCTTCCCGCGGGACCGCTTGGAAATCAGGCCGACCAGGTCCAGCGTCCGGCTGTAGTCGCCCTGGTTGTCGATGAGGACCCGGTCGACCTCCTCGGTGAGGAAGTCGCGAACGGTGCGTTCGACCAGATCGGGCTCCATGTAAAGGCACGCCGGTGCGCGCTCCTGCTGCATCTTGCGGGCGATCTCCTCCCATTTCTTGAGGAGGAGGTGGAGGTCGCGGATGAAGTACCTCGATTTCTTGCCTTCGCCGGCCGTCCGCACGATGACGCCCATGCCCTCGGGGATCGTCAGCTCGTTGATGAGCTGCTTCAGCCGGCGGCGCTCGTTGGCGTCCTCGATCTTCCGGGAAATGCCGCAGCCGTCGCTGTAGGGCGTCAGGATGAGGTACCGGCCGGGCAGCGAGAGGTTCGTGGTAGTCCGGGGGCCTTTCGTGCCGATCGGCCCCTTCGTCACCTGGATGACGATATCGGTTCCGGACGGATACCTGCTGGGGATGTCCTTGACGGTCACCTCGCCCTTCGGCTGGGCGTCGCGCCGCCGGTTGACGCGGACTACCTCCACGGAGGAGTCGGTGGCGGCGGGCAGCATGTCCCAGTAATGCAGAAACGCGTTCTTCGAATAGCCGATGTCGACGAAGGCGGCCTTCAGGCCCGGATCGAGATTCTTGATCCGGCCCTTGAAGATGCCGCCGACCATCCGGTTGTCGGACTCGCGCTCGATCTCGAACTTTTCGAGGCGGCCGTCGACCAGGAGTGCGACCCGCTTCTCCAGCGGCTCGGAATTGATGATGAGCTCCCGGTAGGAGCCCTTTTCCTTTTGAAAGACCGAAAGGATCTTGTGGAGCAGCGGACGCTGCTGGGCGCGCTGGCGGGCGCCGGCCTTCAGTTCGGCGGGCGCGGCCCCTTCGATTTCTCGGGGGGCGGGAGGATTCGCCATGTCGGCGTCATAGGTGAGGGCGTCGTCGGTGGCGTCGGGATTCGGGGAATAAGGTTGATCGCTCATGTTGGCTGCTGCGTGGGTTGGCCGCGGCGCGTCCAAGCGCGAAGGTTGCCGCCCAGGAAATTCCGGCAAAGCGGTCGATATCGCGGGAAGGACCGGCGCTCACGCGAAGTCCTTTCGGAAGCGATAGACGCTTTGGACCAGTCCTTGCAGGAAGCAGCAACTGAGCACAAAGGAGCCACCGTAGCTGATGAAGGGAAGCGGAATGCCCGTGACGGGAACGAGGCCGATCGTCATCGCGATGTTCACGAACACATGCACGGTCAGCAGCACCGTGACGCCGATGGCGAGCAGGGTGCCGAGGCGGTCTCGGGCGAGACCGGCGATGCGAATGCCGTTGAACAGCACGAGGGCGAACAGCCCCAGTACGGTCATGCTTCCCAAAAAACCTTTCTCCTCGGCAATGACCGAGAAAATGAAATCGCTGGGCGCGATGGAGCGGGGGAGGTACCCGAGGCGCGCCTGCGTGCCCTCTGTCCAACCCTTGCCGGTCAACCCTCCGGAGCCAACGGCAATCAGCGACTGGCGCTGGTTATAGCCGATGCCCATCGGATCGATCTTGTCCGGATCGACGAAGGCCAGGATCCGGTTGCGCTGGTAATCGTGCAGGGGCACCCAGGAGTGCCGCTCGTACGCCCCCACGTTTCCGTGAAAGGATAGGCCATGGGACTCCATGAACCGCGCATAGCGCCAAGTGTCGACGCCCACGATGGATACGATCACCAGGAACGCCACCAGCGCCGCCGCGAAGAAGCGGCCGGACAGCTTGGAGACGTACAACATGGAAAAGACCATCGGCGGAAGGACAATCGCGGATTTGAGGTCCGGTTGTAGCAAAATCAAGAGCATGGGCGCACCCGCGGCAAGGGCCAATTTCCCCAGGATCCTCAGCGATTGCTGCACGGTTCCTATCTTGCTGCGTATGAGAATGCTTGCGGCCATCACGAGCACTGCGGCGTTGGCCGCCTCCGAAGGCTGGAACGTGAAGAAGCCCAGATTGAGCCAGCGGCGCGATCCATTGGTGCGCGCGGCGAAGGCGAGAACCAGGATCAGGAGGAGCAGGCTGGCCGCGTAGAAGGCGTGCGCATAGTTGAGCCAGTGCCGGTAATCCATGCGGGCCGCCGCCCAGTATATCCCCGAGCCGATGCAAAGAAAGACCACCTGTCGCGCCCAGTAGCTCCGTTTCAGCCATTCGAGGGTGCCTTCCTTCGTCGCGGCCAGCGGCATCGACGAATATTGGGCGCTGTAGATGAAAAAGACGCCGATCGCGCTCAATCCCACCAGGGCGAGAGGGGTCACCCAGTCCCAACGGCTGCGGGTCGTTGTGCGGAAAAGCGCGAGAAATTCATCGCGGAAGGCCGATTTCACCGAAAAATGGAGGATAGGGGCGTTTTGGGGTCCATGGCAAGGGGCGCCGACGGCCGGGGCCGTAATGTAGCCTTGAGCTTTGCCTTATGGGTTCTACCTTCTCGGCTAATTGACGCTAGGAAGCGCAGCCGACTTCGCTTTTTCCATCCTCGCCGAAGGCGAGGCCGTCGATTTGCCGCTTTCGGTTGTGGTGCTTGCCGGTTTGGTCGCCGGGCTGGCAATCGGCGGATTCCTTTTCTGGCTGACGACCCGCAGCCGCCAGCGGATTGCCCGCGAGCAGTCGGACCAGCTCGCGGAAGTCGCGCGCCGGGAGGCGGCGGTGGTGGCCGAGGAGATCAAGCAAAAGGCCGAAATCGACATCCAGGACCGGCGGGCCCAGCTCAACCGGGAGTTCGACCGACGCGAGATCGAGTCCGACGTGCGCCTGCGCGAGATCCGCGCGCACGAGGAATCGTTGGCTCTCCTCGACTACCAGCTCGAGCAGCGCCAGGAGCGGCTGAACCGGGAGGGCGCGGCGATCAAGCAGGCGCGGGACGCCATGCGGACGCTGTCCAAGAGCGTGCGCAAGCGCCTGGAGGGCATGTCGCAGATGGACGCGGAGGAGATCAAGCAGGAGCTTCGGGACGAGGTGCTCCTGGAGTGCCAGGACGAACTGCGGCTCCTCCGGAAGGAAACCCTGGAAAAGTCGGACCAGGAGCTTCAGACCGCGGCCCGGCGCATCCTGATTGCGGCGATGCAGCGGCTCGCGACCAAGCCCAACAACGATCTCACCGCGACCCTCGTGCACCTGCCGACCGAGGAGATGAAAGGGCGGATCATCGGCCGGGAGGGGCGCAACATCAAGGCGTTCGAAGCGGCGACCGGGGTGACCCTTCTGATCGACGAATCGCCGCAGCTCGTGCTGCTCTCCTCATTCGATCCGGTGCGCCGGGAAGTCGCCCGGACCGCCCTCGAGGCGCTGATCAAGGACGGCAGGATCCATCCGGCGAACATCGAGGAGTTCGTCAAGCGGGCCCAGGAGGAGGTCGAACTTGTCGCGACCCAGGCGGGTGAGGAGGCGGTCGAACGGCTGAACATCAACGGGCTCCACCCGGAAATCATCAAGCTTCTGGGCAAGCTCAAGTTCCGGTTCTCCTACAACCAAAACGTCCTCGATCATTCCGTCGAGACGGCGTTCCTCGCGTCGATCCTCGCGAGCGAGACCGGCCTCGATCCAAACATCGCCAAGCGCGCCGGACTCCTTCACGACATCGGCAAGGGCGTGTCGGCGGAACTCGAAGGCAGCCATGCGACGATCGGCGCCGATTTCATCAAGCGCTTCGGCGAGACTCCCATCGTGGTCAACGCGGTCGCCGCCCATCACGAGGAGGTGAAGCCGGAGACGATCTACGGCGGACTGCTCATCCTGGCCGACACCATTTCGGCAACGAGGCCCGGCGCCCGGGCCGAGTCGATGACGGGCTATATCCAGCGGCTGGGACGGCTGGAGAACCTGGCCCTCTCCATCGAGGGAGTGCAGCAGGCCTTCGCGATCCAGGCCGGCCGCGAGATCCGGGTCGTGGTCGCGCCGGAGCATGTCAGCGACGACGGGGCGCGCGAACTCGCGAAGGAGCTGCGCCGCAAGATCGAAGCCGAGCTGCAATATCCGAGCACCATCAAGGTGACGGTGATCCGGGAGAGCCGGTTCACGGAGACGGCAACGTAGCCGAGGCTTTCAGGATCGGCTTTCGCCGTCGGTGCGGCTGGCATTGGAGGGGCCACTCTCCGGGCGTCGTCCTGATTGCCCTTTAGGTCGAGGCGGTCATTATCGCGGACCATGGCCGATCCGAAGATTCTTGAAGTGTTTCCCAATCCCGCCCCGCGGCGAGATTACGTCATCGAACACACCCACAACGAATTCACGTCGGTATGTCCGATCACGGGCCATCCCGATTTCGCCGAAATCACGGTGCGGTATGTCGCGAACCGGCTTTGCGTGGAGCTGAAGTCGCTGAAGCTCTACTTCCACGCCTACCGCAACGAAGGCATTTTCTTCGAGGCGGCGACCAATCGGATCTGCGACGATCTTGGCCGGCGGCTGAATCCGCGCGAACTGACGGTGGTATCCCGCTGGAAGGGGCGGGGAGGGATCTGCTCCGTGATCACGGCCGAATGGAAGCGCGCCCGGGCCAAGCCGTAACGATGCGGTAAATCCGGCCGGTCTTGGGCAATCACGAATCGTCGGGCGCGGTCAGGATGCCACATCCTCATGGATCTCGGCAAGGCTGGTGGCGCAGGTCCCATGCGCCCGTTATTAATCTGCGCCCCCTGACGGCTACGGGTTCAGCGCGGCGATGATCTGGGCGTGCAAGCCGGGGCCGGCGGCCACGGTCGAATCGGACTTGACGGGGTCCTGGCCGTGCCAGTCGGTGATGACGCCGCCGGCGCCGCGGACGATGGGAATCAAGGCGGGGATGTCCCAGGGGTTCATGATGGGATCCATCATCGCGTCGGCCCAGCCGGCGCCCACGAGCAAGTAGCCGTAGCAGTCGCCCCAGGTGCGCGCGATGCGCGCCCGGCGCGCCAGCGCCTCGAAGGCGGGGCCGTTGCGGTGCCTGGCGGGGCTGAAAAAACTGGTGGTGAGCAGGGTCGCTTCCTCGACCCGGGCGCAGGGACGGACGCGGACGGCTCGGTCGTTGAGCGCCGCGGTGGATCCGTCGCCGACGAGAAACTGGCGGAGGATGGGCTGATGGATCGCCCCCAGCGCGGGCCGGCCCTCGTGCAAGAGCGCGATCATCGTGCCGAAAAGCGGGCACGCGCTCGCAAACGCCTTCGTCCCGTCGATCGGGTCCAGGACCCAGACGAATTCCGCACCCGGGTTTTGCGAGCCGAACTCCTCGCCGATGACGCCATGCTCCGGATATTTCCGCTCGATCATTTCGCGCATGAGCTTTTCCGCGCCGCGATCTGCCGCCGTGACGGGGGTGCGGTCCGCCTTTATCTCCACCGCGAGGTCCGCCGCGCCGAAATACGGCCGGATGAATTCGCCGCTCCGCTCGGCGAGTTCGCGGATGAAGGCGCGGTACGGTTCCAGGTTCACCGCCACCAAGCTGACGGGGTATCGGGCCGGTTTCCAAGCCGTTTCCGGGCTTGTTTTCGCGCCGCCGGTGTGCGTGCGTCGGGAGTGCCTTGGACGGACCAGGCGATTCACTTTGTCGATTTCGAGGGGAGCCGCGCGAGCGGCATTCTTGAGTTCGGGATCGCCACCGTGCGCAGCGGGAGCATCGAGGCGGCGCGGACCCGGCTTTGCGCCCCGGCAGGGCCGATCGCGGCCGCGGATGCGGCGGTGCATGGGCTCGCCGCCTCGCGACTGCGGGGCCACGCGCCGTTTTCCGCCGACTGGGGGCTTTTCGCCGCGCTGCGGGAGTCGGGGCCGTTCGCGGCCCACTATGCCGGGACGGAAAATGGGCTGATCAAGGCGGTGTGGCCGTTCGCGCGGCCGTCGCCGGATTTCGTTCGCGTCGGCGAACGGACGGTGGAGTGGGGGCCCTGGATCGACACCGCCCGGCTGTATGCCCGGTTCTACCCGGCATTGGACTCGGGACGGTTGGAATCGATCGTGGCGGCGACGGGGCTCCAGGGCGAATTGGATCGCCTCGCGGCCGCGCACTGCCCGCCGGACCGGCGGCGTTATCACGCGGCGCTCTATGACGCGCTCGCGGGCGCCCTGCTCCTTATCGCGGTGGCCCGCGAGCCCGGGTGCGCTGCTTCGCTCAGCATCGGCCATCTCTTGGTCTTGAGCACCCTCGACCCCGCCAGGCGCACGGCCCTTACTCAGCCGGAGCTGTTCAGTTGATCGTCGCCCTTCGGGCTGACGAATTGCGCCCGGCGTCTTTGAGCGGCCCGCTGGTCAGCCTGAACTTGGATTTTCACAAAACGGCCGAAGATTGGCCTAACGACGAGCGGAAGGCGGCCAAGGCGTGTGCCCAAAGGCCCGTTGCCGGGATTTTTCGTGTTGCCGATCGGCCCCTTCGCGATCGGCGCCGAGGCGGTGGGTGGGCGGCCCTATCGGGCGCACTCCTCGAAGCGCGCGATGAGCTCCGGCAGATCGCACGCGGCGAGGGAGCGCAGGCGCAGGTCCGCGTGGTCGAAATCCTGGTGCAGCGAAGAGACGCCGGGGACGGCCACGGTCCAGAGGCCGGCGCGCTTCGCCGCGAGGCTGCCCGGGTTCGAGTCCTCGAAGGCGACGGCCTCCTTGGAAGCGAGGCCGAGCCGGTTGAGCACCAGCCGGTACAGGTCCGGCTCGGGTTTCGGCGAGGAGACGTCCTCGCGGCAGGCGATCCAGGCAAACCGCTCGAACAGGCCTAGGCGCTTCAAGTGTCCGTCGACGTGGGGGTGGGAGGAATTCGAGGCCATGCCGAGTTGAAGGGACGCGGTGCGCGCGCCGGCGAGCAGCTTTGCCACCCCCGGCAGGACGGGCAGTTCCCGGTCGAGTTCCTTGTTCCGCGCGCGACGTTCCGTTTCGAGGGCGGCGCGATCCGCCCATTTCGCGAAGCCGAGCCAGGGATCGAACGAATAGTCGGCCTGTCCGACGTTACGCAGAAACAGCTCGCGATCGAAGGCCACGCCATGCCTCGCGTGGACGTCGGCATAGGCCTGGATGAGGGCCGACTCCGTGTCCATCATGAGCCCATCGAAATCGAGGACGAGCGCGCGGATCATGGTCAGAACGCCCGGCCATATTGGATCGGGGGCGGAAAGCGGTCCGCGCAGCCGAGGACCTTCGCGGCGTGGAGAGCCCAATAGGGGTCCCGCAGGAATGCGCGGGCTAGGAAGACCATGTCGGCTTGGCCGGAGAGGACGATCGCGTCGGCCTGGGCCGGCTCCGTGATGAGGCCGACCGCGATCGTGCCGATGCCGGCCTCGCGCCGGATCCGTTCCGCGAACGGCACCTGGTAGCCGGGTCCGACAGGGATCTTCACTCCAGGCACCAGTGCGCCGGAACTGCAATCGATGAGGTCGACGCCCTCGGCCTTCAGGCGGCGCGCGAGGGCCACGC
>JBOHXF010000216.1:0-1845 GCA_050737455.1 Opitutaceae bacterium
TCTCCGCGGTGAGCGACGCGAGGGCCACGGAGCCCAGTTGGCCCGAACCGGCGGCGGCATGCAGGTCGGTCTGCGGCATTGCCGAGGGAGAGAACCGGGCCGAGGCGTCCGAGGCAAACCGAAAGACGCTTTTTGGCTTTTCGGCGTGGGGTTCAGCGGTCAGCCTCTGCCGGATGAGTGACGGACCCGACCGGACCGACGCCCCTGCCCCCCTTCCCCCCAAAGCCGCCGTTCTCCTGATCGACGACGAGCAGGGCCTGCTCGACGTTTTCGCCGTCGCCCTTTCGCCGTATTTCGACGTCACGACGGCAACCTCGACCCGGGAAGCCGAGTTCATCCTGCGCAAAAAGACATTCAAAGTCGTCGTTGCCGACCATTTGATGCCGGGAGGCAATGGGATGAGCTTCCTCGTGCGCGCCAGAGAAGAGTACCCGCATATGCAGCGGGTCCTCGTGACGGGCTACATGAAGCCCGAGATGCTCCTGCGGAGCGTCAACGAGGCCGCTCTCTTCAGGTACCTGCTGAAGCCAGTCGCGATCAACGAGCTGATCGCCGTCGTGCAGGATGCCGCAAAGGCCCACGACGCGAGCCAGGCCGCGGGCTGAGAGGGCTCGCTTCCTTAACCCCGCCCCTTGAGTTTGCTCGCCAGGTAAGGCCCCGTCGGGCTCCCGCGAACGTTCCGGATGCCCTCCAGCTCCCCCTGGTAGATCAGCCGGCCCCCGTCCGGCCCGCCGACCGGCCCCAGTTCGACGATGTAGTCGGCCTCCGCCAGCAGGTCCAGGTTGTGCTCGATCACAACAACCGTGTGGCCCTGGTCGACAAGCGCGTGGAGCACCCGGATGAGCTTCTCGCAATCGCTCGGATGAAGCCCGATGGTCGGCTCCTCCAGGAGGTAGAGGTTCCGGGGGGGCTCACCCCGGCTGCGCTCGCGGTAATTGGCCAGCCCGCGCGACAGTTCGGTCACCAGCTTGAGCCGCTGCGCCTCCCCGCCCGAAAGGGTCGGCGAACTTTGGCCGAGCGTCAGGTAGCCGAGGCCGCAATCGATCATGAGCCGGCACACCTGGCCGAGCTGCGAGTGAAAATCGAAGAATCGCGCGGCCTCCTCGAATGTGAGCCCGAGCACGGCCCCGATGGCCTTCCCCTTCCAGGCGATGTCCGCCAACTCGGGGCCGTACCGCAGCCCCTGGCAGGCATCGCAGGGCAGATAGACGTCCGGCATGAAGGCCATCTCGAACTTCACCCGGCCGGCGCCATCGCAGGTGGCGCACCGCCCGCCGGCGACGTTGAACGAAAAGCGCGACGCCGTGTAGCCGCGCATCTTCGATTCGGGAAGGGACGCGAAAAGAGCGCGGATAAGGTCGAAAATGCCCAAATAGGTCGCGGGCGTGGACCGCGGCGTCTTTCCGATCGGGGACTGGTCGACCGTGATGACGGAACGGAATGCCTCGGAAAGCCGCAGGGCCTGGAACGGAAGCTGTCGCCCGCCGGCCTCGTCGGCAAATCCCGTCTCCCGGACGAAGGTCCGCCCTGTCAGCGTCGTCCGGCGGGTCTTCAATGCGTGGGCAATGGCGGGCCCGAGCAGATCGCGCGCCAGCGTCGATTTGCCCGCGCCGCTCGGGCCGGCGACCATGATCAGCCGGCCGACAGGAAGGCGAAGGTCGAAGCCTTTCAGATTGCGCCAGCGGGCCCCGTCGAGTTCGAGCCATGCGCCGCGGCCGCCCGGCGGCGGCGCCGGCCTGCGGCTTCCTCTCGAGGGATGCGAAATGCCTCGCGTGAGGAACAGCCCTGTCAGGGAACCGCCGTCGCTTCTGATCTCCGCAGGGGTTCCCTGGGCCAGCACCTCGC
>JBOHXF010000217.1:0-4731 GCA_050737455.1 Opitutaceae bacterium
GTATTACTGTGCCCACGATCACTGTAAAACTGGATAAGGAACGCTCCGAAAGGCTGTCGCGCTGGGCGCACCGCCGGAAGGTGACGAAGTCGGAGGTGGTTCGATCGCTCATCGATCGGGCGGGACCGGTCGAGACCGGCGAGGAGCTGGCGGCCTGGGTGGCCGCTTCCGAAGGCACCGGGTTGGGTTTGGCGCAACGCGGTCCGTGAGCAGGCCTATCCTCCTCGACTCCTCGTTCCTGATCGCCTTGGAGCGCGAGACGGCCCGACGCGAAACGGGCCCTGCGCGGCGCTTTTTGCCGAAGCTGCAAGGACGGAAAATCATGATTTCCGTCGTGGCCGCAGCGGAAGTTCTGGAGGGAGCCCTCGACGGGACGTCAGCGGAAGCCGCGCTCCAACGCTTTTCGATCCAAGGAACGCATTGGGCGCACGCCAAGCGCTGCGCCCTCCTGCAGCGGCGAACGCCCAAGCGGATGGGCGAAAACGACGCCTGGCTGGTGGCAACGGCCGAGCTCCTTGATGCCGATATCGTCGGTGCGGATCGGGCGGCCTTCGAGAGACTCGGCGGCCGTTACCTGCGCTTTCGCTGAATGGATCTTCGCGCCGGGCGTGCGCCGGCCTTTTCCGCCGGTGCGGACAAGGTCCGGCACCCAGGCAAATCCGCGGGTATACGACGGGAGCCGGAGGCCCGGTTCATTTCACATCCAGCGGCCGGAGCTTCACGAAATAAACGTCGTTCTGCCGCATGGAGAAATTGCGGACGAAGGGCTTGCCGGGCTCGATCTGGACGGTTTCGACGGATTCGGGATCGCCGTCGCTTTGCTCGCGAAGAATGCCGACCTGGGTCGGCGTCAATTGCGACGGCGAACCCATCTCAAGATAACGGGTGAAAACGTCGTTGACCTGATAACCCGTGCGATAGATCTCCAGGCTGTAGCTTCCTGCCGGAAGATGGGCGATGCGGAGCACCGCCGGACGAATCTGCCTGGCCGGAATTTCCCGTTTGTAGAACTGCTGATCGTTCGTTCCCTTCGGCGGGACGATGGGAGTATAGTTCCAAAACAAGGCTTGGACGGATCCGTCCCGGCATTTGCAGACCCAGGAGGCCGGATCGACGTCGGTCAGTTCGGTCGCCCCCAGTTCGTTCAGGAATTTGTACGCGTAGAAAGCCGGTTTTTTCAGATCCTGGTAATTGATCAGGCCGAAGCCACCGTGAAACGGAGTCATCCGCGGCCCGTTTTCCTCGAAGATATCGGTGAAGGTCCAATAGGACATCGCGTTCACGGATCGGTAGGCGCCCTTGACCTTGCTCAGGATGAACGCCGCCTGCTGATAGGTGTCGTGCATGAAATCGGTGGGCGTGTAGGCCGAGCTCCACTCGGTGAAATACAAGGGAAGCTTGGGCATCGGCGAGGCGTTGATCATCGCCCGCTCGCCGACCATCCTGCCGATCACCGAATCGGGATCGGAATCGATCACGGTCCCCCGCCGGCCGGTTGCGTCCAGATATCCGCTCTTGACGCCGTAGGTGTGGCTCGAAACGAAGTCGAGCGGCACGTGATGGGTGTAACAAAAGGTAATGAACGATTTGTCCCACTCACCGATGGCCGTCGCCGGGCCCCCAACGCGGTAATCCGGGGAAACGCTCTTGATGGCCTTCGCCGTGACCTCATACAGCTTGAAATAATCCGCCTTCGTTCCGGTCCAGAAGCCATTGTGCAGGTCGGGTTCGTTCCACACCTCGAAAAACCAGGTTTTGACCTCATCGTGACCGTAGCGCTCCTGAAAGTGGGCGACCAGATGGCGGATCAAATCGCCCCACTTTGCATAGGATTTCGGGGGCGTGACGTTGCCTTTCCACCAGAAGATGGTTCGGTGGCCGCTCGCCAGGTCATCGGGCATGAACGAAAGCTCGACAAACGGCTTGATGTCGATGCTCAGCAGGAAGTCGTAAAGCTTGTCGATGTATTGCCAGTTGTAGATGGGATCACCGCGCGCATCCTCCTTGTAAACGCCCATGTCGTCGCAGAGCAGCCCGTGCATGCGGATGTACTTGAAACCGCATTCGCGCCGGGCCTCCCGCAACTGATCCTGCCAATCCGCGCGCAGCCCTTCGTTCGCACGGCCCGCTCCGACGCATTCCTCGAATGATCGATCCAGCGGCCCTTCGACCGCGTTCAGGTCGGCGGCGATGATCCGGACATGGGCACTTTGCTCCCCCACCCGCGCTTCTCCGGGCGGCGCAGCCAGCACGATCGGCCCCTGTCCGATCACAACGCCTGCAAACACCGTGGCAAGAATGCAAATGAGCCTGGATGAATGATGCATCTTAGTCATGAAATGGACGTCCTGGCCAACCGAGCGAGACACCCCCTGCGGCGACGTCGGTTACGCGAGTTCGAGGCCGTGTGGGGCAAAAAGCGCAAAATCCCCTCGGTCGGCTGTGGCCAAACGCGCGCCCGTGCGGATTGCCGTCGCCGCGATGATGCAGTCGTAGCGAAGGGCGCGTCTGCGACCGACCAGATTGAAGAGACTTGCGGCCAATTCCGCTTCGTCTCGGCCGATCGGCACGATCCGATCCTCGAGTATGCGCCGAGCCGATTCGACTACATCCGGCTGCACCGGGCCTGTCACAAATTCCATCCACGCGATCGCACTCGTGCTCGCCGCCTCGCCTTCGGTGATCCAACGTCGCAATTCGGCGCCTTGCGGGGTGGACGCGATCAAGCCCAGGATCAGATAATTGGCGTCAAGTTGGATCATGACGACGAGCGTTTACTCCATGTTTTCTGGTCTTCGCGCAAATCCTTGAGATAGCGCAAGGCCCTGTCCGCCATTCCTGCGTCCCGAGCCGTCAGTTCCTGCGCCTGTTTCAGCGCCTCCAGGGGTGATATCCGTTTTGCGGCGCGACCTGATGGAACGAGCACAGCCAGCGGTAGGCCGCGGTAACTCAGCATCATCCGTTCACCCCGTTTCAGATCGCGAACGATGCGCTCCGAGTGCGTGCGGAGGTCGACCATGGAAATTGTCTTCATTCACAACATGAAGATCACGTTAATGTTGATGTCAAGGTCTCGCTGGGACGCCAATGGATTTTCCCGTGATCCCCAAGAGCGGATCAAGGCGCGATCGATAGTCCGATCGCGGTCGTCTGCTTTCGCTGTTGGTGTCGAAGGCCAGAAAGGCGCTCGCTTTCGGTGCTTGGGCCGCAACGACGTGCAGAAAGGTCGAAGGACCGATGAGCGTTCGTTTGCGTGACAATTTCGGACAGCCGTTGCGCTTCGCCGATAATCGCTGGGAAATCGCATGGCGTGAACCGCATATGTCCGCTTCCCGAAGGACGGCCGCGGAACAAGTCCACGGCGGAGTGCAACATCCGAGACGTAACCTTTTTGCCAGCCTACTGTTCTCCCATCGTTAGCAGGTTGCTGGAAGCCGCTCATGGTAAATTTCAACAACTTACAAACATCAGCGGGAAATCTGATTGGACAGCATTGGGGGAATCCCCGGCTCCCGTCGCGTGCATCTTGCAGGGTCAACCGGCATCGTTCGGAACCCCCGCTTTCCCTCGAGGGTCTTTTGGGGCAACCAACCATACAGATCGCGGGGCTTGGTTGACGCCCGGCCCTCGGCGATACCACCCGGAAGGAGTCGCTTATGAAAACGCCAAAGAATATCCATGCCGTTGCCGCCGGTATTGCCGCCGGGCTGATCGGGCCCCTCATCCTCGCCGGATGCGTCCACAAGACCTATGTGGAGAACAATCCGCCGCCGTCACCCGTTGTGGTCGAACACAACCAGGCGCCGGCCCCTCCGGCCGCCATCGTGGTGCCCGAGGCGCCGCCGCCACCCCAGGAGGAAACTCCGCCCCCCGAGCCGAGCCCGAACGAGGCCTGGATTCCGGGACATTGGGAATACGCCGACGGCCATTATTCCTGGCTTTCCGGCCATTGGGAAAGCAAGCCCCAGGAGACCGCCGCGTGGGTGCCCGGACATTGGGAGAACCGCCCGAATGGCTACGTCTACGTCCAAGGTTATTGGAAGTCCTGAACACATTACCGTCCCACAGGAATGCGTGAAATCTGACGGAAAAGCGAGGTTCGGCTGCAAGGCTTCGGCAAGGATGCGTAATTGCTGAGCGGATTGCGGCCTGGCCCAACGCCAACTTTCAGGGTTTGGAAGCAAGCTCGGTTCTTTCGCACTCGAAGATGGATTCGATGTTGGAGCCGAACAGCCGGGCGATCCGAAAGGCCAGGGGCAAGCTGGGATCGTACTTGCCGGTTTCGATCGCGTTGACCGATTGGCGGGAGACGCCGAGACGCCCCGCCAGGTCGGCTTGGTTCCAGTCGCGCTCGGCCCGCAGGACCTTCCAGCGGTTCTTCATTGGTACCGGAGCTTGACGATGGGTACGGAAACCGCGACACAGCCGACCCACCTGGGAAACACGAACATGATAACGTGCCGCTCCCAAACGTGGGCGTAAACGGCCAGAAATCCCCAGATGGTGCAGGTGACCCTGGAAACGACAATTGCGCACACGAAAACGGCGCGGTACGGTATTCGCGGTCACTTCGTGGCGTTCTGGCCGAACTTATCGAGTTCGCGAAAGCCGCTCCTACGGAGGAACTTGATCATCTCTTGGCACCTTCCGGCACCGAGGGCCAAAACAGCGATTTGGTGGTAGGACCTGGATTCGAACCAGGGAAGGCGTAAGCCAGCAGATTTACAGTCT
>JBOHXF010000218.1:0-8201 GCA_050737455.1 Opitutaceae bacterium
GGGCGACCGCGCGACCTACTTCTACAGCGCCGGCGGCAGATACTGGTACGACCTTCAGGCCAACATCTCCCGCCGGGCGAAGGACCCGCGAGAGAAACAGGCTGCGCTCCAATGCGGTGAAGGGCTTGCCGCGATTGGCGGCGAATTGCGCCGCGAAAAGCTCGTCGCCGTCGCGGCCGGGCTCGCTGAGCCGGCAGGACACCCGCTTGGGATCGTAATTCGTGTGAACCGGCCCCGGCGCCTCGCGGAGCGGCTGCACGCCGTCGTAGACCACGAACTTGCCATCCTCCCGCTGGATCCGGAGCTGGAGGGAGCGGGCCAGCGCCCGCTGGCGCCGGTGCCCGTCCACCAAAAAATACTGGCCGGCGTCCTCCCGGACCTGGATCGGCTCGCGCTGCCCCTCGGTCATGAGCTGCACCGCGAATTCATCGAGGTCGCCGTAGAAGATCCGGATGCCGCAGTTGCGATCCTCCAGGATCCGGTCGAGCGGAAGCACGAACGTGGCGGGCGTTTCCTGGCGCATGATCCCCAAAGGGGTTTCGGCGCGTCCCCGCGCCTTCCGGTTACACCGCTAGGGACAGCGGGGTAAGTTCGGCCGGCTCCGGCACCGGCGCGGCGACCGCCGGAGCGAGCACGCGGATGCGGGCCGGCTGTTCCAGGCTCCTGGCCGCCGCCGCGGCCGTGGCGCGGCCTCGCGCCTGCGAAAGGGCGGCTTCCTCCAGGAATAGCCGGGCGCCGATCGTGGCGGCGTCCCCGACGTCCGATCGGAGGGCGACGACCAGCTGCTTCAACGGGTTGAGCTGCTTTACGCCGTCCTCCAGCAGCCTGGCGATGTCGGTGCGCTCCACGGTGTCCACAGGCAGGCGGGCGGCGGGATCGGCCACCACGTCCTCCAGGCGGATTTCGCCGTCGGAGCCCGGCAGGGCCTCGTCGAGCGACTGCACCTGAGGGATCATGGCCGCGGCCTCGCCGCCCTCGCGGCGCGCCTTCTCCTGCAACCCGATCGGGATGCGGATCACGTGCCGGTTCTTCGCCGCGTAGCGGTCGATCGCCATCGCGATCCACGGCGTCGCGTACGTGCTGAAGTGGGCCACCGAAGGATCGTAGCGGTTGATGGCGATGAGCAGCCCGTCCGTTCCGGCGGTGAACAGTTCGTCCAGGGAAAACGTGGCATGGAAGCGCCCGCGGCGGATCGCGATCTGGGCGACCAGCAGCAGATTGCCGCAAAGGATCTCGTCCCGAATCCGCCGTGCGGCGCCGAGGCCGGCGACGAGCTCCTGGCGGACGTTCTCCGCGTTCTCCCCCGCGAACGTGGGAACAGGGGCTGCGCGGAGCGCCACCTGCTCGACGACCTCGAAGGTGAAGCGCATGAGGAAGCGCGCCTCCCAGGCCTCGAACTCCGCGGGCGGAAGCCGGCCCTCCCGGCGTTCCAGGGCGCGCGCCTCGTATTCCTCATGATGGGTCGGGGTGAGCCCGGCGAAGCGGTAGGCCGCCTTGCGGCCGCCTTCCTTGCGGTCCTGGTCCGAACCTTCGCGGAAGTAGGGGAGATGGCCCGCCCGCAGCTCCTGCATCACGCGCTGCAGCGGATAGCCCAGCGCGGCGAGCCGCCCGCAAACGGCGGCCTGGGCCCCCGAGAATTCCCCGCCGAGCTCGCGGGTGCGCGAGGGTGCGAGGGCGGGATGCGCGCCGAGGAGGCGCTTGGTTCCTTCGGTAAACTGGGGCTGGGACATGGACGGTGCGGGTTAACTTTGAATGCGGGACTTTGGCTTGGGCCCCACCCAACCTTCGGCACCTCCGGCCGGGAATTAATTTCTATTCAAATCCTCTTCAAAATCCCCCGGGGAGAAGACCCTAGGTTCGCCCGGGAGAGCTCCTGTTATCGTACGCCCTTCGCGGAGGTCCGACCCTCGGGGATTCAGGCGCGCAGCAGCTCCACCCGAAAAACCGCCCCGGGCTCGCCTTTCGCCGTCAAAAGGCCGATCGACCCGCCCATCACCGTCATCGCGTCGCGGCAGAGCGTGAGGCCCAGCCCCGTCGTGCCCCGGCGCCCCGTCACGAAATCCTTGAAAAGCCGGTCATGGATATCCGCCGGCACGCCGGGCCCGTTGTCCTCGACCAGGAGATGGTAGCGCTCGCCGGCGGGCTCGGCGCGCAGGCGGATCCGCGGAGACGGCGCGCCCCGCGCCGCCTCGAGGCTGTTGCGCAGAAGATTCAGGAGCGCCATGCGCAGCAGCAGCCGGTCGGCCCGCACATCGTCATGGTCATCCTGATACGCGGCTTCCAGCGCGACCCCCGCCGCTTCGGCGTGCGGGCGCAGCGTTTCCAGCGCCTCCGTGGCGACATCCCGGGCGGAAACCGATTCCACCTCCCCCTCGTGGCAGCGGAACATCTCCGTCCCGAGGTTGAACTCGCCGAGGAACAGGTCGATCTGGCGCAGGAACGAGGCGCGCTGCTCGTCCGTCAAATCCCCCTCCAGGCGGGCCTCCAGCAGCTCCAGCGCGGCCCGGACGACCGACAGCCGGTTTCGCCCGCTGTGGGTGATGAGGGAGGACACCGCCGCGACCGCGGCGAGCCGCTGCCTGGCGAAGGCCGGATTGCTGGAGGCATCGGAATCGGTATTCATGTGAAAAGCCGCGGAGCCCGGTCCGATCACACCGCGATCGGAAACCACGGTTCCATCGCCAGCGTCCCGGAGGCGCTTCGGCCGATCAGCAGCCCTCCGCGAACCTCCGTCAGAACCCGCGAGAGCACGGCCAGGTTGCCGGTCCTGGCGTTATGGTCCCCCTCCGCGAACGCCTTCTGGACGGCCTCGACCGTCACATGCGGCAGGGCGGCCGAGACGCGAAGCGCGATCTGCGGATGATCCTGCCGGATCACCTCCCGGTTGAGCACGCACGCCGCCGCGGCGAGCCGCTCAGCCCGGTCGGCGGGCGCCAAAAGGGTCAACGCGGTGAGCGAAACCTCGGTGCCGGCCTCGGCCTGAAGCAGCGCGTGCTCGATCAGATGCCGCAGGCCGTTCATCAGCTCCAGCGGAGCGCACGCGACGAAGGTGTCGCTGAGCAGATCGCGCAGCACCACCCGCTTGCCTTCCGCGCCCCAGCGCGCCGCGCCCTTGAAGAACTGCCGGAGCGCGCCGATGCACGCGTTCACGGAGGCGTGCGAGGCCGCGCTGGCGTCACCGAACGGTCCGTCGAGGAACGCGTTCACCGAATCGACCATCCGCGAGGCCAGTTCGGCGCACTTCCCCGCGTCCTCCACGAACGCCGGCTGCCCGCCCTTGGCCGCATCCTGCTGGAGCACGGAAGCCAGGGCCGACAGCGCCGTGAGCTGGTTCCGAAGCCCATGGATCAGCCCCCTGTGAAGATCCGCCGCCGTCAGCCGCAGATCGTACGTGCCGAGCGCCTCGGCGAGCTGGCTTTTCGTCTCCTGGGTCGTCCGCGCGTTGCGCGCCACCTCCCGCCGCTGCCGCGTCTCCTGAACGGCCTCCTGCGTGCTCCGCCGCAGCTCGGCCAGCGTCGTCTTCGACTTGACCGCGCGCTTGACCGCCCGCAGCTCGATCGCCTTGTCCGCGATCCGGTCCGATTCGCTGGCCGTGCGGATGATGATCGCCAGATCCCGGTCGAATTCCCGCAGCGAGCGCAGAAACGCGAGCCCGTCCATCTTCGCCCGCGGCATGCGCACGTCCACGATGGCCGCGTCGCAGGCGTGCGCCCGGGCGTACTCCAGCGCCGGTTCCGGCTCTGTGAACTCCACCAGCCGGCCGATCCCCTTGAGCTGGGAGCGGAGAGCGAGGATCTGCGCGCGTTCGTCCTCCAGGATGAGGATGATCGCGTCGGAGTTCATGTTCGAACCGCCGCGTCGATTCGCCAGCCCACTTTCGGCTCGTTCGTCACCAGCCGGTTGAAGTCCACGCGGTGCCGCAGAAACAGCCTCCGCAGCGTGGAGACGTACTCGTTGACCGAATGGCCTTCGCCTCCGGCGTCCGATCCCCATACCGCCTTCACGAGATCGTCCTTCAGCGCCAGTCCGCCGGCCCGCTCCGCGAAGAATTTCAGGATCCCAAGCTGCTTCGGCCGGAGCCGCTCCGCCGGGCGTCCGGGGAATCGGATCGTCAGGTCGGGGCTCACCGTCGCGGGCCCGAATCCGAAAGCCTCGCGCCCCAGCAGGACGCCGCCCGCCCGCCGGAGCGGATCCGGCGAGCGCTGCCGAGCGAGCTGTTTGCGGATCCGCACCAGAAGTTCCGCGTGGTGGAACGGCTTGCGCAGAAAGTCGTCCGCCCCCGCGTCCAGCGCCTCGATCGACAGCCCCGGCTGCGGCAGGTCCGAGAGGACGATGATCGGCACATTCCCGCCCGAGCGCTTCCATTCGCGGATCAATTCGATTCCCGCCGGCCGGCTGCCGAGCGACAGGTCCACGATCGCCAGGTCGAACGCCCGCCGGCGGAACGCGTCCCGGGCGGGATCCACGGTCGCGTGCAAGTCCGTCTCGTACTCGCGCAAGGCGAGCTCGAGAATGCCGCCCAAGTCGGGGTTTTCGACCAGCAGAAGCAGACGGCTGCGTCGCAGGCTCATGGGGGAACGCGCACGGTTTGGCCCTCCCAAGCTCGGGCGGGCCGGAAAGGATTTCAACCCATTAACTGCTGACGGCCACGGGCGGCGCGGGGATCGACTGCACCCGCGAACGGGCGGCGAGCAGCAGATCGCGGTCGCGCTCCACCTGCCTCGTGGCCCGCGCCGCATACCGGTTGGAGTGCAGCTTCAATTCGCCGAGGCGCACGTCCATGAGCGAAAGCTCGACCGCGATCTGGTCCATCCGGTTGAGCACCAGGTTCCGGTTCTCCGGGTTGGCGCACGCCCCCAGCGCCGCGATGTCGGAGTCCAGGCCCTTGAGGCTGAGCTCCACGTCCCGCATTGTCTCATGGTCGGTGCCTTGGAACACCCGGTGACGGTACGGCGGGAGAGGCACCTCGACGGCCGGTTCCGGCGTCAGGTTCTCGTCCACGACCTCCGGGGTGATGAAGGCGAGGAGGTTCGTGTGCACGACCGAATCGCTGGTGTTCTTGAAGAGATTGCCCAGGAGGGGGACGTCCCCGAAGATCGGCACCTTGTTCGAATTCACCGTCCGGGACCGCTGCTCGAGCCCCGCGATCGCGAGCGTCTCCCCGCTCGGAATCGGGACCGAGTACGAGTAGCTGCGGGTGCTCGTGATCGGGTAGGGATTCCCGCCGATGTTCTGGTACCCTGAGATGGTCGAGACGTTGATCGAAAGGCTGCACATCACGATGGGCCGGTCCTCTCCCGCGGGTCCCGGCAGCACCGTCGGAAGCACGTTGAGCGTCGTGCCCACCTCGATGTACGCGATCTGGGTCGAGGTGGCGGCGGTGGCCGAGCCGAACGTGGTCGATCCCTCCTGGATCGGCTGCTGCGTCGTGGCCTTGAAGGTGACCTCGCGGTTGTTCGCCGTGAAGAGGACCGGATCCTGCACCACCGAGCTTTCCTGGTCGGAATTGATGGCCTGGACCGTCCACTGGAACGCCGGCGCCGACAGGAGCGCCGTCGGCAGCGAGAGCGAGCCGATGTGGCCGAGGTTCGTGACCGCGCTCAGCGCCGACAGGTTCGTGCTGGTCGTCGAATTGGTCGTGCCGCTGCTGCCGGTCGTGCTGGTCGAGCTGGATTCGCCGGCGAGCGTGATCGGCCCACCGGTGCCGAGGAAGGTGTTCGACCAGTCCACGCCGAGCGCCTGCGTGGGATTGCGCTCGGTCTCGACGAACTTGACTGCGATCCGGACCAGTTTCTGCGGCCGGTCGACGGTCTTCAGATAGGCCGCGATCAGCGCGTGCTGCTGGCGGGTCGCCACGACGAAGAGCTGGCTTGTGTCGGGGTTCCAGATCGGATCGACGACCGGCGCCTGCAGGCCCGTTCCGGCGGCCTCCGCCCCGGGCATCGCCGGGCTGCCGTCCAGGGTCGGCAGGCTGGTGCCGGTCGTGGGGATTTCGAGGATCTGCTTGATGTCCGCGATGATCTTGCCGGTCTTTGCGCTGAACGGATCCCCGCTGGCGCCGCCCGTGCTGATCCCGCCCATGCCCGCACCCGACGGGCTGCCGGTGTTTCCTCCCGTCGGCCCGCCGCCGCCCCCAGAGAATGCCGCCAGTTGGCTGTTGATGTTCGAGGAGGCGATCGAGACGTGCTGGAGATTGTTGAATCGGATCGTGTACGCCTTCGTCACCAGCTCGTTCAGGTTGACCCTGTAGAACTGCCACACGTGATGCCGGTATTCCATCCCGAAGCTGTAGTCCTCCTCAAGGAGCTGGAGGAGGTCGTATGGATTCATCGTGACGTCGCTCGTGATCCGCTCGTGGAATTCCTTTTCGGGCGGCGCGATGTATTCCATCTGCGCGTCCTCCGCCAGCAGCCGAATGGCGCTGGACAGCAGCGCGTGGCGCAACGGAATGTGGCTGGGGGGCAGGTTCTCGAGCCGGGCGATCTCCGCCTTCTCGCCCGCCGAATCGAGGTTTGGACCGTCGGAGAGGTCGGCTCCGGCGACCTGGGCGACGCCGGCCAGAACCGCGAGGATGACGAGGGGACGGACGAAGGGCATTCGCGAGTATAACAGGCAAAATCGCGCGGCGCCGGCCGGATGCCGGAATGCGGAAGGGCGCCGTTCCCGGCAAATCCGTCGAAGCGGCACCGCTACGCCTTGGCCACGATGCTTCCTAATCCACTTGTCCGCACAAATTTGGTGTCGATACAGAAGGACCGGAGCCGATCCGCCCCCTTTTTCAACCCCAGTGGACCGGAAAGCGCCCCCGCATGCTACACTAGAGATGTCGCCATGATCCTTTCCGCGCTAGTATCGCTCCCGTTTGCCGCTCTTATCTTCGCCGCGGGAGCGGTGGCCGGACGGGGCCTGGCGGCGGTCATGATGCGGATCGCGCAGGCGGAAGGCTATCCCACGTCCCGCTATTACGCCTTCGCCGGCGGGTCCTGGGTGGCGGCCGTTCCAATCCTCGGCCACTGGCTCGGGCCCCGCGGATCCCGGTGCCCGCGCCTGCTCACTCTGGAGCTCGGCGGGGCGTTCGCGTTCGTCTTGTGCTGGGCGCTCTTCCCTCCCGCCAAGGCGGCGTGCGGCGCGCTCTTTTTGCTGACGATCTTCGCCGCCTCCCTGATCGATCTCGACCACATGATCCTTCCCGACCTCTTCACAGTCGGGCTCGCGGTCGCCGGCTTGATCCTCTCCGGCTTTCTTCCCGAGCTCCACGGGGCCTCGGCCGCGACGCTTTGGACCTGCCTCCGCTCTTTCGCCTCCGCCGGCCTCGGCCTCGCGATCGGCTCCGCGATCGTCCTGTGGTTCTCCGTGATCGGCGAAATCGTCCTGGGCCGCGAAGTGCTGGGTTTCGGCGACGTGAAATTCCTGGGAGCGATCGGCGCCTTCTGCGGCTGGCAGGGCGCGGTCTTCGCGATCTTCGGCGGCGCGGCGATCGGCGCGATCGTGCTCCTGTCGGGAGCCGTGAGCCGCGTGTTCTTCGGCGGCGGGGGGCTCGAACTGCTCCAGCACTCGTCGGGCTCCGCCAGGAACGGCCGCCTCGCCTGGGGTGCCCACTTCCCGTTCGGCCCGATGCTGGCCGCCGCCGCCGCCCTTTACTTTCTGGCGCTTCATCCCTGGGTGGACCAGTACTTGGCGCAATACAAGGCGCTGTTTTAGTCCGTCCCGGCCGCTCCCGGATCGTCGCTGTGTCAAGTCTTCGTCTTTGGGAGGGCGGGATCCGGCAGGCGGTGGTCATTCCGCCATGCGTCGGCTTCTTCAAAAGTGGCGAAGCGGAAGATTCCCCGCGGGTAGGGCAACCCGCCTAATAGCTTGCCGCTCGTGCGTTGAAGGCGCCGCCACCGGTGCCAATAGGTCCTGGTTCCCGGCGCCTCGCCCACGACTTTCATCGGCAACTCCATTCTCGCGACCATTGCGGCTTTAACGAAAGATCGCAAGGAGCAAGACTCAACCGGAACGAATGTGGGCGCAGGACCGGACCGCAACTTTCCGAGGGGCGCGTGGCAGGGATAGAACCAAGTTCGTGCTCAGAAAGAGTGGGGCGCTCCGCTGAGGCTGGGATGCGAGAGCGATGGGAGAATCGGGTGCATCGAGCGACGGTAGCGGGATGGCCGTTTTTAGACGGCGGATAGGATTGCTTGGAGTCATTTCGGGGGGGC
>JBOHXF010000219.1:0-3227 GCA_050737455.1 Opitutaceae bacterium
CGGCGGCGGCGGCGAAGCCTGGATGAGCGGCCTTCGGAGCCGGTTCGGACCGGTTCTCGGGGACCGGCTGCGGATCGAGCCTCCGGAATTCGATCCGGAGCGCCTCGCCCGGCGCTATGGAACGTTCGATATCTTCTGCTATCCGAGCGTGGCCGAGCGCGGCGAAACTTTCGGAGTTTCGGTCGCGGAGGCGATGGCTTCAGGGTGCACCCCGGTGGTGTCCGCCCTCGCCTGTTTTCGCGACCTCGTGCGGGACGGCGAAACCGGCCTCGTGTTCGACCACCGGGCGGCCGACGCGCCGAGGCGGCTCGCCGACGCCCTGGCGCGGCTCGTCGGCAATGCGCCGCTGCGCGCCCGCCTGGGCGCCCGAGCGCAGGACGAGGTCCGCCGGTTCGATTTCGCGCGGGTCGGCGCGAACATCCTGGCCGACTTGGATGGGTTTGCCTAGCCTTCCACCCGATGTCCAGCGAAGCCCCCTACCTCGGCCAGGATTGCGCGACGCCGTATCCGGCCCTGGAAGTGGCGGCGCGCGAACTCTGGGCGGCCTGCCAGCATACTCTGTTTCGCTGGAGTCCCCGCTCCTGTCACGGGTTCCGGGCGCGCCTGCTCCGGCTATTCGGCGCGGACGTGCCGGAACCGGGCCGGGTCGTCGTGTTCCCGACCGTCCGCATCGTCTTTCCCTGGAAACTGCGCCTGTCGCCACGAAGCATGCTTGGGCCCCGGGTGCGCGTCCACAATCTGGCCCGGATCGAGATCGGTTACGGGGCGAACGTGAGCCAGGACTGCCATCTGTGCGCCGGAACCCATGACTATTCGAAATGGAGCATGCCGCTCATCGCCCGGCCGATCGCGATCGGGGCCAACGCCTGGCTGGGCGCCGAGGTCTTCGTCGGCCCCGGCGTGAGCGTCGGCGAATTGAGCGTCGTCGGCGCGCGGTCGGTCGTGGTGCGGGATCTGCCGGCCCGCCATCTCTGCGTGGGGCACCCCTGCCGGCCGATCCGACCCCGGGCCGATCCGGCCCCATGAAGATCGCACATATCGTTCCTAGCCTCGAGCAGCGCCACGGCGGGCCGAGCAAGTCCGTCCGGGAGCTGGCTGCGGCGCAGGCGCGGCTGGGGCGGAGCGTCGAACTGTTCGCGACCGGGCCGGACGACGGCGCGGCAGGCGGGACGCACGATGGAATCGCGGCGCGGCTTTACTCCCGGGATTGGCCCGAGTCGTTTTGCGTTTCGCGCGGCCTGCGGTCCGCCCTGCGCGCAGCTGCGCCCGACATCGTCCACCATCATGCCCTCTGGCTGCGGACTCTGCACTACGCCCACAAGGCGGCTCGCGGCGGCGATCTGGTCATCTCCCCCCGCGGGATGATGAGCGGCTGGGCCTGGAACCACCATTGGGGAAAGAAGCAGTTCGCGCGCTTCTTCATCCATCCCGGGGCCCTGCGGGGAGCGGCCGGCTGGCACGCGACGAGCGAAAAGGAGGCCGCCGAGATCCGCGCGCGCGGCTTCGGGCAGCCGATTTGCGTCGCTCCCAATGGGATCGCCGCCCCCGGCGCCGACGCCTTGGCGGACGCGAGGACGTATTGGCAAAAGGCCTGCCCTGAAACCTCCCGCCGGCCGGTCGCCCTGTACTACTCGAGGTTCCACCGCAAGAAACGGCTCCTCGAATTGATCGACGTCTGGCTCGAACGGGCTCCCGAAGACTGGCTGCTCCTGATCGCCGGCATCCCGGAGGAGTACTCGGTGGACCAGCTCGAGAACTACGTGACGGGCTGCCTCGGCTCGAATCGGATCCGAATTTTCAGCGGGGCGGGCCGCCCCGCGCCCTATGCCGTCGCCTCGCTGTTCCTCCTAGCCTCCCATAATGAAAACTTCGGACAGTGCATCGCCGAGGCGATGGCGAGCGCCGTGCCTGCGCTGGTCACGGACGGCACCCCCTGGGCCGAAATCCAGCGCGAACGGATCGGCTGGTGCGTACCCTGGGACGACTACGGCGATGCGATGGCCGAGGCGACGCGCCTGGGCGCCGAGGCGCTTCAGGAACGCGGCGTCCGGGCGAAAACGTGGATCCTGCGGGAATACGCCTGGGAGCGCCCCGCCCGGCTTCTCGCGGAATTTTACGAACGGCTCCTTCTGGAGCGATAACCCATGCCCTCCCGCGGGCGCGAACCCACCGTCCTCGCGAAAGCGGCCTGCCTCCAGGCCGCCTGCCTGCTGGTCGCCACGACTTGGGCCTTCGGCGGCAACGCCGACTGGGTGCGGCCGTACCTCGCCGCGGGCGGAGCCCTCGGCGCCGCCATCACTTTCGCCGCCGCGCTCGCGCCCGAGGGCTGCGTCGCCGCCGCGCGACGGTGGTGGGCGCTCGCGCCGCTCGCCCTGTTCAACGCCCTCGCCCTGCTCGGAGCGGCTCATCCGGGCTTCCGGCCGATCCGGCTGGGCGGCCAGCTCTACTTCATGCCGCGGTTCGTTCCCGCCTGGCGGCCGAGCGCCGCCCTGCCTGGAATCGTCTTGCCGGAGCTCGGGCTGTTCGACGGCCTCTACCTTTCGGCCTTCAATCTCTTCCTGTTGGTGCACCGCCGGCGCGCGCTTCGCGGGGTGCTCCTGGCCCTCGTCGGCAACGCGGCCGCGCTCGCCGCGTTCGGGACAGTGCAAAAACTCACCCACGCACGCGGGCTGTACTTCGGCCGCGTCGCCTCCCCCCAAAGCGCCTTCTTTTCGACGTTCGTGTACGATAACCACTGGGGCGCGTTCATCGTCCTGATGGCCGGCGCGGCCCTGGGACTCGCCTGGCACTACGCGGTCCGGCGCTCCAGCCGTAATTTCTTCCACACCCCCGGCTTCGCCTCGCTGTTCGCCGTCCTGCTCATGGCCGTGACTGTGCCGCTCAGCGGGGCCCGGGTCTGCTCGGTCCTGCTCCTGGCCCTGGCTGCGGAGGCCGTCGTCCGCTGGCTCCTCCGCCAGCGCGCGCGGAAAAACCGGCCGGCCGCCCGCCGAGCAATCCTCCTCGCTTTGGCCGCGATCGCATGCGGCCTCGCCGCCGTTGGTTACGTGGGCCAGGACGTCATTCCCGCGCGGATCGCCGCGACCCGCCGCCAAGTGCGGACCATGCTCGCCGAGCGCAACATCGGGAGCCGTTCGGAGCTGTACGAGGACACCTGGCGGATGGCGGAGGACCGGCCGTGGTTCGGATGGGGCATGGGCTCCTACCCCTGGGTGTTCCAGCTCTACAAC
>JBOHXF010000220.1:0-3872 GCA_050737455.1 Opitutaceae bacterium
CCTGCCGCACGCCGCGGTCAACGACGGGACCGTCCCAAACGTGCGGCTCACGTCGGCGCCGACGCGCCACGGCAGGGCCGCTCGAGGCCCGGAAACCGAAGGATTCCGCATGCCACCGGCCGCACAAGCGGGCGCTCGGCGGGGTTCGCGCCGAAGACCTCATCGGGAACAAGGCCGGGCGCCCTCATCGGTTCACCCATTCGCGAAGGTCGACGGACTTCGGATATCGTATCCGCCGGGCTGATCGCGCCCTTGCGCCGCGCCGAATCGTTCGCTTGGCTCAAGCGAGAACTTCATGCCCGACGGCCCCGAACCGAACAGGACTCCGGTCCGCATCATTATTCCGTTCGCCTTGCTTTGGGCCCTCGCGGGTTTGGGCGCGCCGCGCGCCTCGGCCCACGGCTTCGCAGGGGAGCGGTTCTTCCCGCCGACGCTTCAGACCGACGACCCCTTCGCGGCCGACGAGCTGGCCTTGCCCACGATCTCCTTCTTCAAGACCGGCCCGGAGACCCGCGAGACCGACATCAACTACGATTTCAGCAAGCTCATCGTCCCCCGGTTCGGCCTGGAGGTCTCGCAGGATTTCATCGAGCAGCAGCCGGAAGGCGCGCCCTCCGTCGGCGGATTCGACGACCTGTCCATCGGCGCAAAATACGAGATCGCGATCAGCGCCGCGCACGAGGCGATCGTTTCGGCCGGCGCCGAATGGGATATCGGCGGCACGGGGGCGAAGCGGCTGGGCGCGGATTCGACCAGCACCGTCACGCCGACGCTCTACTTCGGCAAGGGCTTCGGCGATTTGCCGGGCGCGTTGACCTTCCTGAGGCCCTTGGCCGTCACCGGCCTGCTCGGCGTGACGGCCCCGGCCCGGGGAGGGCCCACGGAGGACCTGCCTTGGGGCTTCGCTATCGAGTACAGCCTGCCGTACCTGCAGTCGTTCGTGAAGGACGTCGGCCTGCGCGCCCCGCTCAAGAACCTGATCCCGGTGGTGGAATTCGCGTTCGACACCCCGCTGCACCAGGATGGGGCGGCGACCACGGGCACGATCAATCCCGGCGTTCTTTGGGAAGCAAGGACGGTGCAAATCGGCGCGGAGGCCATCATCCCGGCCAATCGGCAGTCCGGCTCCGGCGTCGGGCTGGTTTTCCAGGTCCATTTTTTCATCGACGATCTCCTGCCCGGCGTTTTCGGCCATCCGATCTGGGGAAAAGGCTAATGAGGCTTCGCCTCAGACCCTCCGCCGGAAAACTTGACCGGATCGCAATGAGTTTGGGAATTCGAGGAGTCTAGCGCGGTTTCGCCTGTCAGATCCAATGGAATATTCCAACTGAACCCAATCCTCGCCATGCGCTCGATCCTTCCCGTATCGGTCTGCTTTCTCGCAGCGATGCTCGCAACGCCGGCCCATGCGCATGCGTTTCTCGATCACGCCGCGCCCAAAGTGGGCAGCACCGTCGCGCATGCGCCGCGGGAGCTCCGGCTGTGGTTTACGGAGGCCCTGGAGCCCGCGTTCAGCAGCGCGCAGGTTCGGGATGGGGCCAAGCGCCGCGTGGATTCCAGGGACACGCACGTGGATCCGAACGATCCGGCCGTTCTGATCGTCCCGGTGCCGCCGCTCCCGGCCGGCACCTATACCGTGACCTGGCGCGTGGTGGCGCGCGACACCCATCGAACCGAAGGGCATTTCGCCTTCACGGTCTCGCCCCACCGCTGACATGCGCGTCCGAGGGAGCGCATGACAACCGGGTGGCTAGTGGCCGCGCGAGCCGTTCACATCGGTTCGTGCCTGCTGTTCTTCAGCATCTTCGCCTTCGACCGATTCGTCGTCGGCGCATCGGGCTTCGGGCGCGAGCCCGCGCGGTCCGCGTATTGGCGGGTTTGGATGCGGCGTTGGAGCCTGATCGCGCTGGCGATCGTCCTGGCGTCGGGGGCGGCCTGGCTCCTGCTCGTCGCGGCGACCATGAGCGGGCTGCCGATGAACCGGCTTTTTTCGTCGGGCGTCGTGATGACGGTGGTGCGGCGGACCCATTTCGGCGCGGTCTGGGAGATTCGAGGCCTTTTATGGGCCGCGGCGGCCCTCCTGACCGTGCTGGACCGCAGGGCGCTGCGATCGCTCGCGCGCTCCGGCGCGCGCTGGGCGATCCTGGCCTGCGGGGCACTTCTCTGCGGCAGCCTTTCCTGGGCCGGTCACGGACTCGACGGTCCCCCGTGGCACCGTTTCGCCGACGCCCTGCATGTCGTCATGGCGGGCTGTTGGCCCGCCGGGCTGCTGCCGCTGGCGGCGGTGCTGACCTATCTGCGGCGCCATCCGGGACCGTCGGCCCAGCCGGCCGCCTACGCGCTCACGCGGCGCTTCTCGGCGGTCAGCTTCGTCAGCGTGACCTTGCTGGCGGCGAACGGGTGCCTCGACGCCGAGCCGCTGGTTGGATCGTGGGCCAACCTCGTCGAAAGCCCCTACGGCCGCTGGTTGTCGCTTAAGATTGTGCTCTTTGGAGCTGCGCTGGCAATTGGCGGCGTGAATCTCTTTCGCTTGGAGCCCTGCCTGGAGGCCGGCGACCCCCGGTGCGCGGCTTCCGCTGCGTGCCGCTTGAGGCGAAACGTCCGGCGGGAGCTGATCCTCGGCTCCGCCATCGTCCTCGTCGTGGCGATCCTGGGCCTCCTGGCGATGCCGGTCGAGTGACCCGCCTGGGCCGAGCGAGGCGAGGAGCCCCCGGCGGCGCGGATCAGAAATAGGGGCCGTGAAGGCCGATCACTTGCTCAAGCGCGGGCGGCACGGGCACGATGATGAGCAGCAGCAGCGCGAACACGAAATATCCCAGCGCCCGGCGCCCCGGACCCGCGGGCGTCACGTCGTTGGCGGCGGGCGCATCGTGCGTGCCCGCGAGGAAGAAGACGATGAAGGCCCAGAACATGAGCCCGGGCCACACGAACAAGGCCAGCAGAAACAGGGCGGCGAGGGCCACCATGCTGAGGCCGTGGGCGTGGCGCGAACCGAAGAGCGCATGCGCCATGTGGCCCCCGTCGAGCTGCCCAATGGGCAGCAGGTTCAGGGCCGTGACGATCAAGCCGAGCCAACCCGCGAACGCCAGCGGGTGCAGCAGCACGCGGTGGCCTTGCAACAACGACGTTCCGAGGGAAAGTTTGGCGAGGCAGGCCAGCAGGATCGACGAGTCGACGCTGACCCCCGCGTGGGCCAGGCCCCCGTGCGCAAACCCGGGGATGACGTGCGACCAGCGAAGGCCGACCAGCAGCGCGGGAATCGCAAGCACGAGGCCGGCCAGCGGTCCGGCCACGGCCACGTCGAACAACGCCCGCCGATCCGGCGTGACCGACTTGATCATGATGAACGCCCCGAACGTGCCCAAGGAAAAGGGGACGGGGATGAAGTAGGGCGGCGTCACGCGGATGTCGTAGGCGCGGGCCGTGACGTAGTGCCCCAATTCATGGGAACCGAGGATGAGCAACAGGCCGAGGCTGTAGGGCAGCCCCACCGCGAAGCGGCCGGGCTGCTGAAGAAGGTTGACGCCCGCGTGCAGGGCGCCGGCCCAGGTCGTGGTGGCCAAGGTGGCGATCGCCAGCGCCCCATGCAGGGCCCATTTCGGGCGATAGGCCGCCGCCGGCCGCAATCGGTTGCCTGGGACGATGAGCACCCGGACGTCCGCGCCGTTTCCTTCGAGCAGCATCGGAGAGGCGGCCTCTTCGGCAAAAGCTCCGCGGATTCTCCGGAAGAGCGCGTCGGCCGTTCCCCGCAGTCTTCCGTCGAATTCGAGGACTTCGCCCACGACCCGGTGACCGGTGACGACCATGAACGGAGCGAGCTTCGCCTCGCAGGCGGCGAAGCGTTCCGCCGGAATGACCGGCGGCTCCTGCGC
>JBOHXF010000221.1:0-4611 GCA_050737455.1 Opitutaceae bacterium
CCCCGATTATCTCCGCCCGCTCTGGCCGAAATTCGAGGCGCTGCACCTTAACACGCTCATCGTTCCGGCCTACTGGGACCTGATCGAACCCGAGGAGAACCGTTTCGAGTTTGGCGCGCTCGACGACATTATCCGGCAGGCCCGCGGACATCGGATGAAGCTCGTCCTGCTGTGGTTCGGATCGTGGAAGAACAGCATGTCCTGCTATGTCCCCGGCTGGATCAAGCGCGACCCCGCGCGCTTCCCGCGTGCGGTGGACGCACATGGAAACCGCCTGGAGATGCTGTCGCCGTTCTATGCCGCCAACCAGGAGGTCGACGCGCGCGCCTTTGCCGCCCTCATGCGCCATTTGCGGGAGTTCGACGCGGCGGATCGCACGGTGCTGATGGTCCAGGTTGAGAACGAGGTGGGCATGATCCCCTGCGCGCGCGACCACAGTCCCGCGGCGAACCGGGCGTACGCGGAGCCGGTGCCGGCACAGCTCATCGCCCTCGGGAACGCGCGGGGCGGCACTTGGGCCGAGGTGTACGGTGGCGGACCGTCCGGCGAGGAGCGCTTCACGGCATGGCATCTCGCGCGCTACGTCGAGGCGGTGGCGGCGGCGGGAAAACGGGAATACCCGCTGCCCATGTACGTGAATGCCGCTCTCATTCGGCCCGATTACCAGCCCGGACAATACCCGAGCGGCGGCCCCCTGCCCCATCTCTTCGAGCTGTGGCGCGCGGCGGCTCCGGATATCGATCTCCTCTCGCCGGACATTTATTTCAGGGATTTCGCCGGATGGGCGGCCCGCTACCGCCGGCCCGGAAACCCGCTTTTCATCCCCGAAAGCCGGCCCGGACCCGAGTCGGCCGCCAACGGTCTCTACGCCTATGGCGCGCTCGACGCCTTGGGCTTCTCCGTTTTCAGCATCGATTCCCTCGACGCTCCGACCACGCGGTATCTTTCCGAGGCGTTCGACGCGGTCGCGCAGCTCGAACCGGCGCTCATCGCCGACGGGCCTCTCGGCCGAACGGCCGGCGTTCTTCCGGCCGGTCCCGAACAACTGCAGCCGAAGCAGCTCCGGCTGGGCGGCTACGTCGTGGACGTCCGCTTCGGACCGGCGCCTTCCGGCGGACTGCTGATCGCCGACGCTCCAGATCGCTTCATCATCGCCGGGATCGGCCTCACCCTCCGGTTTCGGGTGGATAAGCCCGGCGTGTCCGCCGGAATCCTGAACGACGAGGAGGGCCGCTGGGTGGGGGGGCATTGGCGCAACCGGCTCTGGCTTGGCGGCGACCAGACCAACCAGGGACGATTCATCCGCTTGCCGGGCGACCGGGTCTCGATCCAACGGGTCACGTTGTATAGGTACTGATCCTACCAACTGCACCGCACGAACCGTATCACCGGGATGAAGAAGAACGTTCCGGTCGCCAGCTTGACGTGCTTGGTACCGACGGTGCGCCGCCGGATCCCCATCATCCGGGTGAACTCGCCCGCGGTTTTCATCTCTTCCAGATTCGCATGCTCCGACTGCATCGCGTCGTCAAGTTCGAAGTAATCTGCGGATTCGTCCGTCACCAGATAGGGCTGCAGGGAAAATGAGACCGAGTTGGCATCGGTTTCCGGAGCCCGGGTAAATACCAGATGAACGAGGCGCTTCCGGGGAGGGGCGTACGCGTATTCGGCGTCGAGCGCCCGCCGCCATTCGGGCGCGACCTCCTGCGCGCTCGGAGCCGCCCATCCGTTTCCTGCGTCCCGCACCTCCGCGCGACAGACCCGCAGGGTCGCGATCAGTACGATCGCCATCGTGATCCACGCGACCGATTGAACTCTCGGCCCCATGATTGGCGGTTACCACGGAAACGCCCGCGCGTCAAGAATGCCCAGTTTTCGACCCGGATTCCAAAACGCACGGGTAGTCGTCCAAACCTCGATGTAATTTGTACCTCGGTCGGCCGACGATGGTGAGGGAGGGATTCGAACCCCCGACCTTGGGCATGTAAGGCCCCTGCTCTAACCACTGAGCTACCCCACCGATCGTCCTGCCCGCGATGCTCGCAAGTCCCGGAAGCGAAACCGTCACGACAACGGCGCGAGCGCCGCCTTGGGACGCAGGAGGCCCTCGCGGATCATATGCTCGGCATTCTGGAGGGCGTTCAGGGAGGCTCCCTTCCAGAGATTGTCGCCGCTCACCCAAAAGGAGAGGGCGTTGTCGAGAGCGGTGTCGACGCGGATGCGGCCGATCCCGCACTTCACCCGCCGGGTGAAATCGAGCGGCGTCGGATACGCCTGATGGGCCGGATCGTCCACGAGCTGCGCGCCGGGGAACGCCGCAATCGCCGCGCGCGCCTCGGCGACATCGACCGGCCGCTCGAATTCCGCCGTGATCGCCATCGAATGCGCCCGTACGACCGGAACGCGCACGCAGGTCGCCGAGACCCTGAGCTGAGGCAGCCCCAGGATCTTCCGGCTCTCGAGCATCATCTTGGTTTCCTCGCCGGTGTACCCATTCGACCCGAACGTGTCCACCTGGGGAATCAGGTTAAAGGCGATCGGGTACGGATACAGGCTCTTGCGCGGCTCCGCGCCGCCGGTGTATGCCCGCACTTGGGCGTCCAATTCCGCGATCCCCTGCGCTCCGCTGCCCGAAACCGACTGGTAGGTTGCGGCGATGTACCGCTTGAGGCCGAACCGACAGTGCAGCGGCCAAAGCCCCATGAGGGCGACCGCGGTCGAGCAATTGGGATTGGCGATGATGCCCCGGTGGGAACGGAGCGCGTCCGGATTGATCTCGGGGATGACCAGCGGCACCTCGGGCGCGAGCCGGTAGGCCGAACTCTTGTCGATGACGAGGCAGCCAGCCTTGACGGCATCCCCCGCCAACGCGCGGGTGACCGCCCCGCCCGCGGCGAAAAATGCCACGTCGAGGTCGGCAAAAACCCCCGGGATCGCCTCCTCGATCCTGTATTCACGGTTCGCACAGCTCAGGGTCTTGCCCGCCGACCGTGCCGATGCGAAAAGCCGAAGCCGCGCCAGGGGGAAGCGCCGCTCATGGAGCAGCCGCAGCAGTTCTTGACCGGCGGCGCCCGTCGCGCCGACGATGCCTACTGTGAAGGAAGGAACCGCAGTCATGGATTTGGAAGCGCTCAATAAACGTCGTTCGGGCCTGGGTATCAAGCCCGCAGACCGGCTATTGGTCGTCGGAATCGCGTCTTCCACTCTCCAGTTTTACCGCGGCAACATATTGCAAAAGAGCTACTTGGTATCAACATCGAAACGTCCTCCGTCCAACGTGAAAGGCTCCCTCGGAACCCCGCGCGGCCTTCATGAGATTTCCGAGCGAATCGGCGCGGGCCAGCCCCCCGGCATGGTGTTCCAGTCGCGCGTGCCGACCGGCCGGCATTTCTCGGAAATTCCCGGCGAACAGGAGTCCAACCTCGTCACGAGCCGGATTCTATGGCTGCGCGGCCTGGAGCCGGAGGTGAACCGGGGCGGGGAGGTCGACACCCACGAGCGGTATATTTACATCCACGGATCCAACCACGACGACCGGATCGGCGAGCCGATCAGCGCCGGCTGTGTCCTCATGCGCAACGCGGACGTCGTCGAGCTCTTCGAAGAGGTGCGGGCCGGGGACCAGGTCTGGATCACGGATCCATGATCGGGCTCAACGAGGGCGTGGGGGAGGATGCCAGGCGGATCAGCCGCGTGCCGGAACTCACGGCAGCCATTTTCGGTGCGGGCGGATGGCTCGAGGACCGGCTGCGGCTGGAGCACCGGCCGCAGCAGGAGGCGATGGCCCGCGCGGTCGCCCGCGCCTTCCAGGACGACGAGCCGCTGCTTTTCGAAGCGGGCACCGGCGTCGGCAAGTCGCTCGCCTATCTGATTCCCGGCCTCCTCCATTCCGTGGACACCGGTCGGCCCTGCGTCGTCTCCACGCACACGATCTCGCTCCAGGAGCAGATCCAGGGTCAGGACCTGCCGCGGTGCCGCCGCCTGTTCTCCTCCGCTCCGGAGTTGGCTGCCTACGCGGATTTCAAATCGGCGCTTCTCATCGGCAAGGCCAACTATCTCTGCACAAGCCGACTCGCCCGCGCGCTCGCCGAGAAATCCACGCTTTTCGGCGACAGCGACTACGCCGAGCTCCAGCGCATCGCAGAATGGGCCGACAAGACCGAAACCGGGATTCGCCACGAGCTGCAGCCACCGCCATCGCCCGAAGTGTGGGAGGCCGTGAGCGCCGACGGCGCCGCGTGCTCGCGCCGCAACTGCGGCGAGCGCTGCCCTTACCAACGCGCCCGGTCGCGCCTGCGCTCGGCGAACGTCATCGTCGTCAACCATGCCCTCCTGTTCGCCCTGATCGCGGCCGGAGGTGCTCGGGCCGAGGGTGCGGGTTCGGGAGGCCGGGGTGTCCTTTTCCCGGATGACTTCGTCGTCCTCGACGAGGCTCATACCGTGCCGGAGGTCGCCGGCGAGCACTTCGGCGTGTCGATCGGAAGCACCGGCGTGGAGCGCCTGCTGAAAGGCCTTTACAACCCCAAGACCCGCCGCGGCCTCATGGCGAGGCGCACGGGAAGCGACGGGGCCGAGGCGGTTGTCCGCGCGCTGGAGGCGTCAACCCGGTTC
>JBOHXF010000222.1:0-1914 GCA_050737455.1 Opitutaceae bacterium
GCCCAGGGACCGGCGCGCGGGCGCGTGGCGCCGCCGGCATGGGCTCGGCTTCCCCTCGATCGTCCGCGGCGGAAGCCGGGCCGGGGCCGCCCGATTCGCGTCCCGCCGCATTTCGGCCGCCGAAAACACGTCCCCACCAAGTCCTGAGCCGCGCCAGCCAGCCGGGTTTCGCCGCGTGTGCGGTTGTGCGTGCCCGAGCCAGAAAATCGTTCTGACCGCGGTCGTACAGCCCCTGAAGGGCCAGGACGCCTTCCGGATGGCCTTTCGCCGAAAGCACAATCTCCCTCCCGTCGAATTCCAGCGAAACGCCGTCCGGAGCGAAGCGGATGTTCTCCAGGGTCGTGCTGCGCGGAGAGCCGGTTGACGCCGACGCCTCCGGAGCATGGATCCGATCGGATGGAAGAACGGTCGGCATGTCTCCATAGAAGCAAGCGTTCAAGGTCGGCGTGCGCCTGGGCCATCCTCGTTCGCTGCCCGAAACCGAAAAGCGGCCGGCCGGATCGCTGCGTCTCCGCGGACCTGCCATGATCGGCCGCATGGCGATGGCCCCATCCGAAATTCCCGCCGGCGTTCCCCTCGAGCCGGAGGCCGTCTCGCCGGAGCTCGTCGCCCGGTGGAAGGACGCGTGCCTCGAGCACCGCTTCCTGCCGGTCTACTCGCAGGGCATCCTTCTGCAAGTCGCGATGCCGGAACCGTCCGATCCCGCGGCGCTGGCCGCGATCCGGCGGCTGACCCACCAGGAAGTCCGCTCGTTCGGGATAGATCCAAAGGCATTCGAAGGGGCGATCAACGCCCTCGTCCGGGAAACCGAGCCGTGCCCCGCGGTCGAGGAGGAGGCCCCCGTCCCGGAGGCGGCAATCCCGCCCGCGCCGCCGCAGACCTGGATGAACCCAGCCGCTCCGACCGGCCGGGACATCGTGATGCGGCTCGTTCGGTACGCATTTCAGGCCGGGGCCTCCGACCTGCTCCTCGACGACCAGGAAGGCTGGCTCGATGTCGCGATCAAGCGGTGCGGCCGCAAGGAGATCCTTCCGCCGCTCGATCGGGAAAGCGGGCCCGCCGTCCTGAGGGCCTTCAAGGAGATTTCCGGGCTTTCCACGCATACGGCGAGCGTGTGGCAGACCGGCGCGGCTTCCGTGCCGGTCGGCGACGGGCGCCGCGCCGATCTGCGGGTCGAGGTCGCGCCGACCGTGCATGGCGAGAGTCTCGTCGCACGGGTCCAGGACCGGGAGCGCCTGTGGGAGCGGATGCGCCGGCTTCCCTTCCCCGAGGAGGATCAGCGCCGCGAAGCCGAAGCCTGCCTCCGGCAGCGGCAGGGTCTCATCGTCGCGACCGGCCCCACCGGGCACGGGAAGACGACCACCCTCTATGCGTGCCTGGGCCAGCTCGACCGGTCCGCCTTGAATATCCGCACCCTGGAGGACCCGGTGGAGTTCACGGTTCCCTGGATCACCCAGATCCCGGTGGGCGCCGGGACGGGCCGGGATTTTCCGGGCGGATTGAAGAGCCTCCTCCGGCAGGCTCCGCACGTGATCCTCCTCGGCGAATTGCGCGACCGCGCGGCGGCCCAGACCTGCCTCGAGGCGGTGGAAACCGGCCACCTCATCCTCGCCACGCTTCACACCCGCGACGCCGTGGGCGTTGTCGGCAGGCTCCTCGACCTTGGCCTCACAGGCCGGCAGATAGCGGCGGCGCTGCTCCTGTCGATCGGCCAGCGCCTGCTGCCCCGCCTCTGCCCGGAATGCCGCCGGCCGGCCCCGTGCGCGCCCGGCCAGGCCCGGCATTTCGAGAGGCACGGCCTCGATGCGCCCCGCGAGCTGTTCGTCGCCGGCGGCTGCCGGCGATGCGGCCGCCGGGGCGTCGCGGGAATGATCGGCGTCTTCGAATTCTTCCGGCCGGCCCTCCGTCCGGAAC
>JBOHXF010000223.1:0-9827 GCA_050737455.1 Opitutaceae bacterium
CGCCGCGGCGCAAGCGGGCGCCGGGACAAGCCCGGTCGATTCGGCGAGGAACACGATGTACCGGGCGATGTTCCTCGCGAAATTGAGGCGGCCCTCCTCGGCGATCGTGTAGAACCGTGCCCGCTGAGCGTAGCCTGCGGCCGTATGGTCCCCCAGCGCCTTCTTGGCGGGCTTGCCCCCGGCGGCGAGGACGAAGAGGAAGTTATATTCGAACCAGAACATGTGCTCCGGGCTCGCCGGCAGGGCTTCGAGCGCCTTCCGGCATTGGGCCGGCGACTCGAAAACGTCCGCAGGTTTCTTTGCCTTGGACAAGGCGTCCATCACGAAAATCCTGGCCATTTTCCGCTCCGTTGCGTCGGCGCTAAAGGCGCCGAGCAGAGCGAGCTCAACCGTGAACCGGTACCAGTCCAGCCACAGCGCCTGGTCGCGCGGGTCCTTCGACTCGCAGAGCGCCCGGCCCATCTCGTAGGTGTACCGGCCGCTCGTCTTGATTTCGAGGCGGCCGCCGGTGACTCGGCCGAGGACGGCGTAATTGCCGGCGGATTTGCCCGAACCGGAATGGAACCCGATGCTGGCGTCGAACTTCGAGCACACCGCCCACTGCTTTTCGACCAGGACCGCGAGCTCCTCGTCGTCCGGATACGGCGTGTTCTTCTGAAAGCCGAACGCCGGCGCAACGAAATGGACCTTCATCCCCAATGCCTCGCAGAAGGCCAGCATGACCGCCGTCGTCTCCGGCGCCGTGAGCCCGGGCAGTTCGTCGATGGACAGCTCCCGCAGGTACTCCCGGCCCACCGGGGTCGTGAAGAGGCCGGCCCGGGAAGCGGCGTATTTCTCGTCACGGCGCTTCATCTTTTCGAGGGCGGGCCAGACAGCGGCGACCAGCCCCGAAAACGCCGCCTCCTGGATCGTCAGGCCGGCTTCCCCGACCCGCCGCCTGACCGCCGCCAGAAGCTCGGCCGGCACGCGGGCCGTCACCCAGTCGCCGGCATCCGCCGGCGGCTTGCCCACGGCGAGCTCGGGCGACAGGTCGAAGGTGATGTAGCTTGCCAGCACGCAGCCGGCGACAAGCCGATCCTCCCGCCCGTCGAACTTCCCCCCGATCGGCTGGTGGTCGGCGTTGAAGCTCCATGGGATGCGCCGATGGTGAAACCCGGTCTTGAGCTTCGAAAGGATGCACCCGTGGCTCATTCCCTCGACGCTCTGGCCCTGGTGGCCCTCCGGGACATTCGCGCCTATGAACGGGAACGGGACCGTGTCGAGCCGGCCCTCCAGCATGGCGTTCACATCGTAGACCAGTTCCCTGGGGATCGAATTCTGGTTCGCAGTGACCCCTAGTCCGAGCTGCGCCATCGCCCATTCCACCGCCGGCCAGTGCAAGGTGGTGAAGCGCGCCCCTATCCCCAGCGTGCTCCGCCCCAGCCGTCCCGCGGCCGTGGGGAAAATCGTCGACTCGGGGTCGTGCTCCTGGACAAGGTTTTTCAGCCGAAGCAGGTTCGCGAAGGTCGCGGGAAAATATTCGGACCGGTCCTGCCCGGACGCACCGTCCTCCAGGATGTCCCAGCCCGACCGGCCCGAGGCCTTAAGCCGCCAGGCGCAGTCCCCGCTCGCCGGATCCTCGATGAGCGCCCACGATCCATGCGCGGTCGGGAACCGGCTTCGCTCATGCTCGACAAGGCCCGTTCCCGATGCGATCCGGGCGACGAGCGCCGACCAATCCAGGCAAAAATCCGGGCTGATGCAGGGATTGGATGCGATCAGCAGGTTGTGCTTGAGGAGAAACTCGTTGATGGCGGACATGGAAAAAGGCGATTGAACGACGGCATCGGGACCGAATCAACGCCTGCGCGGCCCCAGCCCGATGGAATTCGGGGAAATGATAGCCTAGCCCAAAGTTCCCGCCTGTCACGAGTCGTGCGCCGATTTGCGATCCGGGCCCGCCGACCCGCCCATGGCGGACTGCCGACTTCCTTTGACCTCGGCTCCGAAATCCTCCAAGCTCGCCCCGAATCACAAGATGCCGATCGCCGACACGCCTCCTTGGGTCGTCACCGTGCTGGTCGTCTGCGCCTACCTCGTCGGCAGTCTTTCGCCCGGATGGTGGCTGGTGCGCCATTATGCCGGAACTGACTTGCGGGACGAGGGATCCGGCGCCACCGGGGCGACCAACGCCGCCCGGGTCCTCGGCAAGCGCGGCTATGCCTACGTCCTGCTGCTCGACGCCCTAAAGGGACTCTTCGCCGTCTGGGCCGTCCGGAAGCTGGCCCCCGACGCCGCTTGGATATCCCTGGCCGGCCCGGCCGTGGTCGCCGGCCATATCTGGCCGATTTTCCTTGGCTTCCGGGGGGGCAAGGGAGCGGCGACCTATATGGGAGCGTGTCTCGTCTGGAACCCCTGGATCGTCCTCGTGGCCTGGGTTCCGGGTCTTGCGGCCGGCATTTTTTTCCCAAAGGGCTTCGTCGTCCGGAGCATTGCGTTCCTGGCGAGCCTGCCGATCGGCTGGTGGCTCATTTCCGATCCGCCGGGCCGTTGCTCGTTTATCCTCGCTTGGTCGCTGGTCCTGCTTGCGCATCGCGATCATTTCGCTAAACCACTGGTTCGCTGAACCGCGCCCCTCCCCAGCCATGGAGCCGACCACACGTTTCAAGATCGCGACGACCTGCGACGAATTCGAGCAGATCCACCGGCTCAATTACCAGACTTTCGTCGAGGAGATCCCGCAGCACGCGCGCAATCCCGTCGGCCGGCTTGTCGATAAGTTCCACGCCGAGAACACCTACATCGTCGGCCTGCGCGACGGGCGGGTGATCGCGATGATCGCCGTCCGCCGCCGCCGGCCGTTTTCCCTCGACTCGAAGCTGCCCAATCTGGACGCCCTGATCCCGGCGGGGCGGCGCCCGGTCGAACTGCGCCTGCTCGCCGTCCTCCCGGCCCACCGCAGCGGACCGGTTCCCGTCCAACTCCTTCACTTCGCGGCCCGCTATTGCCTGGATCTGGGGGACGATTCTGCTGTGATCTCCGGTGCCGTGCGGCGGATGCCGCTTTACCGCGCGCTGGGTTTCGAGCCTTTCGGGCCGCAGGTCGGCACCGCGGAAGCCCCCTACCAGCCCATGAGCCTCACCTTGGAGAACTACGCCCGAGCCTCGGGTCTGCGCCGCGGCCTGAGCCTTGCGAGTTCCCAAGCCGAACCGCGCGAACCGGTCAATCTGCTCCCCGGGCCGGTCGTTGTCTCCCCTGCGGTCCGAACAGCCTTCGCCAAGGCCCCGATATCGCACCGGAGTCCGTGCTTCCTGGGCCAGATCTGCTCCCTGCGCCGCCGCATCGCCGCTCTTGTCCGGGCCCCGGACTGCCAAATCATGCTGGGAAGCGGATCCCTCGCCAATGACGTTGTCGCGGCGCAGCTTACCGCCTTGGGGCGTCCGGGCGTCGTCCTCTCCACAGGCGAATTCGGCGAGCGGCTCGCCGACCACGCCCGCCGCGCCGGTTTGGAATTCCATTGGGCCCGCCTGCCCTGGGGCGCCGTCCCCACAGCCGTGGATTTCGAGGAGGCCCTCGCCCAGGTCCCCGGAGCCGGATGGCTCTGGATGGTGCATCACGAGACCTCAACCGGCGTCCTCCATGATCTCAAGCCGGTGAAGGCGCTGGCCAAAGCCCGGGGCCTCAAGATTTGCCTCGATGCGATCAGTTCCGTGGGGGCGGTCGATGTCGACCTGGCCGGTGTCCACCTGGCCACCGCGACCAGCGGAAAAGCGCTGGCCTCGTACCCGGGGCTCGCGATCGTTTTTCACCACGAGCGGCCCTCGCCGCGTCCGGACCTTCCCCGGTTCCTTGATTTGGGGCTGTGGGCCGACTGCGATGGCACACCGTTCACGCATTCCTCGAATCTCATCATGGCGCTGGACGTCGCGCTGGCGGAGGTGGAGCGACTACCGGGCGGCCGCTGCGGCGACGGCAGCCTCGGGGCCTGGTTCCGCTCGGAATTGCGCTCGGCGGGCTTCGTCCTGGGAGCGAACGAGCCCCATGCCTCCCCGATCATCGTCACGGTCCAGGTCCCCTCGACCGTCCGTTCCGTCGAGGTGGGCGCGGCGTTGGAGCAGCGCGGCTACATCGCGAGCCACCGGAGCGGCTACCTCGTCGCCCGCAATTGGATGCAGTTCAGCCTCATGACCCCGCCCGAGAAGGAGACGCTCTCGTCCCTTCTCGCTCATCTGTGTGAAATGGCGGGCCGGGCGGAAGAGAAGGCGACGGCCTAAGGGATCGTCGCAAAATAGCCTGTCCGCTTTCCTCGTGGCCGTGCCGTCGGCTTGCAGAGAAATGAGCCGGTTTGTTTTGGCGCGCTCCGAATCCGTGGCTTTTCCTTCCCACCAGGGAGAAAGCTCGCGCTCAGCGCGGGAAGCCGCGCTCCAGCCGAGCGAAGGCGGCCTGGATCGCCGGCAAGCCCCAAGCTATCCCTGTGAGGGAGGGGGAGGCGGGGGGGGAGGCGGAGGCGGCGTCCCATTCCCCTGGTCATGCCGGTGCTCCTTCCATCGTTGCATCATCTGCTCGCGAGCGGCATCGAATTGCGTCTGCTGGTCCGGCGTGAGTACGCCCCTAACCTGTTCCATTGTGCTCTTGGCGAGCGCCATCATCTGCTGCCGTCTGTCGTCCTCGGAAAGACCATCGTTCTCACGGATGGCTTTCCCCTGTTTGCGGGCGCTCTTCTCAATCTCGTGAATCTGGTGATGCTGGGCGCTCGTGAGCCCGCTCACGTGCGAAAGAATCCGATCAAGCATCATTGTCGGTCCACGGTGATGCCAATGGCTTGGCGGCGGCGAATCGGAGTCCTGGCCCCGCGCCAGCGGTGCCGCCGCCACGAGGGCGAATCCGAGCACCGGGAGCAACGCGGAAGGGAACATCCATTTATTGGCGGTCTTCTTGAAGATTCTCATGGCTTTTGGGGGAACGGAACGACGGATGCGGAAACTTGGCTTCTGCCAGATACAGACGCCGTTCCGGCCGAAGAGTTACCTAAAATATGGCGGATCGTCCGATCGAATCGTCCGATTGATCGCCACTAAGCCGGCCCGAGGAGGCGAGGACGCCGGGCTCTGGAGCCGACTTTCGCCATACATCGGGAGATGGCCGCCGCTCGGCGGTGCAAGCCGGCTGGGGCTTGCCCTCCCGGCAACCGGCCCCTAGCCTCGCCGCCCATGATTGAGGTTCAGGAGCTTACGAAGCGGTATGGAAATTTCACCGCTGTTCGCGCCCTGTCGTTCGGGGTGAACCCGGGCGAAGTCATGGGCCTCGTCGGCCCCAATGGCGCCGGCAAGACGAGCACCTTGCGCTGCCTCGCCGGCATCATCCCGTGCACCCACGGCAAGGTGCGCGTCGGCGGCCACGACCTCGCCGCCGATCCCGTCTCCGCGAAGCGTTGCCTCGCGTTCTTTCCCGACGAGCCCCGCCTCTTCGACTACCTCACGGTCCGCCAGCACCTCGCGTTCGTCGCCCGGGTGTACGGCGTGCGCGATCACGAACGGCGCGCCGCCCCGCTGCTCGAGGAGTTCGAAATCGCCGACAAGGCGGACCTCCTGCCGGGCGAACTGTCCCGGGGCATGAAGCAGAAGCTCGTCATCGCCTGCGGGCTCCTGCACGGGCCCGAGGTCATGTTCTTCGACGAGCCCCTCACCGGGCTCGACCCGCTCGGCATCCGCCGAATGAAGGATTCGATCATCCGCCGGGCGAAGGAGGGCGCGGCCGTCGTCCTCAGTTCTCACCTTCTCCATCTTTTGGAGGAAGTCTGCTCCCACGTGCTCATCCTCAAGAGCGGCGAGAAGATCGCCGACGGCACCCTTGCGGAGGTTGTGCAACGCTTCGGCGGAGGCTCCACGACGAACCTGGAGGAGGTTTTCCTGCGCGCCACCGGCGGCGCGCAGGGCTAGTCGCGGCGGGGGGTCACCCGTGCTCGGCGCGCTGCTCTATTTCCGCCTGGTGTCGCTGCGGGGGCGGCTTGCCTCGAGCCTGCGGCGCCTGCGCCAGCCGAAGTACTTCGCGAGCTTCCTTGTCGGGATCGCGTACATCTATTTCTTCTTCTTTCGCCGGGTGAGCGCGTTCCAGCCCCGAGGGAGCGCGAACCGTTATTCTGCGTTCTCCTTGAATGTGAGCCTGGATGCGGTGGTGACGATCGGGGCCGGCGTCTTTCTCGTATTCATCCTAGGCAGCGCGTTCTTTTCCTGGATCAAGGCGAGCGCCGACGCGCGGCTGCGGTTCAGCGAGGCGGAAATCGCCTTCCTCTTTCCGGCTCCGCTCAGCCGCCGCCGACTCATCCATTTCCATCTGCTCAGCTCCCAATTCACGATCCTGCTCTCCGCGATCGTCCTGACGGTAATCCTCGACCGGTGGCGTTTTTTCCCCGGCAACGCGCTGACCCACGCCGTCGGCTGGTGGCTCGTCCTGTCGACCTTCACCCTCTTCGGCAATGCCATGAATTTCGCCGCAGCCCGCCTGCTCGGCTTCGGCGGTTCGCGCACCCGAGGGCGGGCGCTTCTCGCGCTCACGATCGTCGCTCTGGGCCTCGCGCGCTCGCTCTGGGTGCACGCACAGCCGCCCGGGCCCGCGGAGGCGTCGAGCCTGGGCGGCATGGCCGCCTATCTTGCCCATTGGATCCAGACGGGAGTCGGCCCGGTCCTCCTGGCCCCTTTCAAGGCCTCAATCCGCCCCTTCGCGGCCGAGTCGCTGGGCGGGTTCCTCCGCGCATTGGGGCCGGCGCTCGTCGCACCGGCGGTCTTCTACTTCGCCGTGCTGAAGCTCGAGGTGCCGTTCGCCGAAGGCTCGATCGCCGGAGCGGCCAGGCACGCCCGGAGCCGATGGGCCCGCGTCAAAACCGGCCAGGCGGCCGAACCTCCCGTCGCCCGCAAACCCCGGCACCCGCCGTTCCGCCTGGCCGGCTCCGGCCGCCCGGAAGTCGCGTTCTTCTGGAAGAATCTCATCGGGATCCAGTCGTGGTTCAACTTGCGGATCTTCGTCGCTCTGCTCGCCGTCGTCCTCGTCGCCGTGGCGAGCGCGCGGAACCATGCGGACGGCCATGCGCCGGCGGGTTACGCACCCGTCGTGCTCTTCACCGCGGTTCTCGGAGCCTTCTACATCCAACTGCTCGGCCCGCAGTTCGTCCGCCAGGACCTTCGCAGCGACCTGCTCAACGCGGACATACTGAAGACCTATCCGCTGGCGGGCTGGCAGATCGTGTTGGGCGAGCTTTTCACGCCCCTGCTGCTCCTGTGCGGCCTTCTGTGGCTCGCCGCCCTCGCCGCCGCCTGGGCGATCTTCTCGGGATTCGGCGCGGCCATGGGCTACTCGTTCGGCACACGGGCCGTTTTCATCGCGTGCGTCGTCGTTGCGATCCCGCCCGTCGCCTGCCTCGAGCTCCTCGTGCCCAACGGCGCGGCGCTGCTCTTTCCCGCTTGGCACCAGAACACCCGGACCCGCGGCGGGGGCCTCGAGGCGATCGGCCAGCGGCTGATTTTCGTCTTCGGCCAATTCCTGGCCGTAATCGTCGCCCTGATCCCCGTCGCGGTAACGGCCTTCCTCCTCACGATCGCCACCGCGTGGAAGATCGGCTACACGGGAGCGCTGCTCGCGGACACGCTCGCCCTCCTGATCATCGTCGGCGGCGAGATTTCCGTGGCGCTCTGGTGGCTGGGGGAGCGGTTCGAAAAGCTCGACATCGCGACCGAACTGAGTCCGAACGCCTCCTGAAGCGGCTCTCTCCGCCTCGGCCCGCCGAACGCGGGTTTACGGAGCGATCTGCTGCATATACTGCATCAGCGGCCGGACCTCGGGCGGCGGCTGCACCCAGTCGCTGTAGAGAAGCTCCGGCATCCGGTATTGGGTCTGGTACAGGAGGAAGTTCGCCTTGTCGTTGCGGGAAATCTGCGCGGCGTTCACTGCCGCACCCGCGAACAGGCCCGCCGATTTCGAGTACATGAGGATCGGCTCGGCGAGAAGCGGACGGTCGTCGGCGTCCACGTCCGCCACGTGCGGGCCCGCCACCGCCTTGGCGTCGACACCGAGGTGGAAGCGCTTGTTGAAGAGCAGCCGCGGTGTGCGGTCGTCCATGAACACGTAGATGGTCTCGACCGCATGGGCACCCGCCTGGAAGCCGACGCTCGCGGCCGAAGCCTTCACGAGGACGGGGATGCTCCACTGGCCGTCCGACCGCTTCACCATGGCGACGCCGTAGCCGCCTTTCACGCCGATGATGAAGCCGGCCTTGAATTGATTGAGGATCAGGATGCCGCGGGCCCGATGCAGCACTGCAGGCGGGATTGCCGTGGACGGGACCGCCATGAACTCCCGGAGGATCGCCTCGCACGATTCGACGTGGCTGATCAGCTCGGCCCGGTCCATCGCACGGGCGCCGGTGGCGCCGACGCCCAAGAGTCCCACCAAGAGCAGTGCAAAAATTCGTTTCATATTAATTCTGGAGGTCGCCCCATGCAAACACGACGGAACGCGGTTGGAAAGGACGGATTGGGCCTTGTTCCAGACCGGGGCCGCCTTCGGCGCCCAGGGAGCGGCAATGACATTCGGATCGGCCCTGGCTTTCCCTGCTCGGCGAGCCTCGATGAAGATGGAAACGTCGCCTCCCGGCGGAGCCCGCAGGCAGAGCGGGAAACCGGGGCGCTTTCATCACGCGCCCCCGGCGCCGAAGGATGCATTTGCACCGAGTTATCCATTCGCCGCACCCTAATCGAGCCCGCGCGCGGTGACCTGGCCCTCGTCCCAGCCCAAATAGTGCCCAAGTTCGTGCAGGTAGGTGACCCTGACTTCCTCCTTGTAGCCGTCCGCGTCCTCCTCCGCATACGCCCACAGGCTTGGCAGGTAGAGGATGATCTGCGGCGGCCGCAGATCGCCCCCACCCGGATCCGCGTCGCGCGGGGCGCCCTGGAAGAGTCCCAGGAGGTCCGACTCGAACCCCTCCGCGAGCACGGTTGCGTCCGGCTCCCGTTCGCAATGGACCGTCACGGCTCGCGCCGCCTCGCGCACGTCGGGGGGAAGCTTCCGGATGACCGCCTCCACCGCCGTGGCAGCCCATTTTTCCAGTTGTCCAAACCTCATGGGCGCAAACCCCGCCGCACCGCGCTCGCCGGAGTCACGCGCGCTCCTCGGCAAGGATCGCGACGAGCGCGGCAAGCGCCTCCTCGGCGAAGCGGTCCTGCGCCTGCGCCCGCCCGTATCCGGCGCATTCGATCTTGCCGGCGGCCACGACCTCGATGTCGGGGCCGCCGCCGGACGCTCGCGACCGGCGCCAGGCCGCCGCCCAGAACGCGAACGGCTCGGCGACCTTCCAGGCCTCGTCGGCCTCGGCGTAGCCGGTTGTGGCGAGCGACACATCGGCGCCGAACATCCGGCAGGCGCCGGCGGCCATCTGACCGGCAATCGCCAGGGAGACCGAATTCACCGTGAGCGCGGCTGGGGCGGCCACCCCCAGGTGCCGAGCCTTTTGCGCCGCCGAATATGCGGTGACTCCGCCCAGGAAAAACCCCGACGCCCCGGAAATCCGGCCGACGCGCTGCTGGATCCCGCCGCAGGTCACGCTCTCCGCGACGGCGAGGGTCAGCGCGGGCGCGCGCAGCATCAGCTCCTTGAGCCGGGCCTGATCGGCGGCGTTCACGCGAGCTCCAGCCCGACCGGGCAGTGGTCGCTGCCCATCACCTCCGTGCTGATCCATGCCCGCTTCAGCGCCGGCTCAAGCTTCGCGCCCGCCACGAAATAATCGACCCGCCATCCGATATTCCGTGCGCGGCAATCGGCCATCCGGCTCCACCATGAATAATGGTGCGGTCCCGGTT
>JBOHXF010000224.1:0-11785 GCA_050737455.1 Opitutaceae bacterium
GATTTCTTCCGGGATCCGGCGCTGCGCCGACTCATCGCCCTCGCCTTGGCCGACAATCCGAATCTTCGGGCCGCCGTTCTGAATGTCGAGAAGACGCGGGCGCAGTACGACATTCAGAGGGACGTGCTCATCCCGCAGCCGGACGTGACCGCCGGCGGCAGCCGCCAGCGGCAGGCGTTCGGTTTCGGTGGAACCGGGGGCGCCTTCACCTATAGCCAGTACAGCGTGAACGTCGGCCTGGCCTCTTACGAACTGGATCTGTTCGGCCGGGTTCGCAGCGAAGCCCAGGCCGCGCTCGAGACCTATTTTTCGACGATAGCCGCCCGCCGCGGCGCCCAGATCGCGCTGGTCGCCCAGGTGGCGACCGCGTACCTGAGCGAGGAGGAGGCCGCCGCCGAACTGGCGGTGGCCCGCCGGACCGTGCAGGCGGCGCGGAGCGCCTACGATCTCACCCGGGCCAACTACAAGGGCGGCGTGCTGTCGGAAATCGATCTGGACACCGCCCAGGCCGAACTGCAGGCGGCCCGGATCACCGTGGCCGCCTATGAACAGCAGTGGGCGGAAGCCAGCGACAACGTTGTGCTGCTCGTCGGCCGTCCCGTGCCCGAGGCATTGACCACACCCCGGCCGTTCGATCCGCATGCGTGCCTCGCGGGCATTCCAGCCGGGCTTCCCTCCGACCTTCTCGAGCAACGGCCCGACATCGTCGCGGCCGAGCATGCGCTCAAGGGGGCCAACGCCGACATCGGCGCCGCCCGCGCGGCTCTCTTCCCGAGCATCACCCTGACCGGATCCTATGGCACATCGAGCACGACCCTCCGCAGCCTGTTCGCACCCGGCTCCGAGGCCTGGAACTTCTCGCCCCAGATCGCCTGGCCCATCTTCCTGCCGGGCCCGGCGCTCAGCGCGCTGCGCTCGGTGAAGAGCGCCGAGCTCATCGCCGCCGCGAATTATCAATTGGCGGTTGAGACGGCTTTTCGTGAAGTCGCCGACGCCCTCGCGGTCCGGGCCACCGTGGCGATGCAGCTCGACGCCAACCGCAAGTTCGAGCGCGCCGTCGCGCACACGTTCGCGCTAACCCTGGCCGGCTACCGCAAAGGCGTCGACAGCCTCCTTGACGTCGTCTCCGCCCGCCAAACGCTGGACAGCGCGCGCCTCGATCTCATCCAGTCCGAGTACGCCCGCCTCTTCAACCTGATCACGCTCTATCAGGATCTCGGCGGCGGCTGGACCCGCAAGACCGTGCGTCCCGCTCGCCCCGCGCACTAGCCTGGGGCTAGTCCGGTTTCTCTTCGGTTGGCGAAGCGGCTCCTGGCGCCACCCCTGATTTCCTGCCTTTCGGCACGCCCGCTTCGCGCAATGGCGCCGGTGCCGACGACTCGATCGGCTCGTTGACTCATCAATCAACGAGCGCCAGGCTTGTCCCATGCATCTGGCGCTGGAAATCCTTCGGACGGCGAAAACGATCGAACGGGCGGCGAAGCGGACATTCGCCCCATTCGGGGTCACCCCGGCTCATTTCAACGTGCTCAATCTCCTCGGCGACGCCCCGGAGGGCCTTCGCTCGGCCGACCTGGCCCGCGAACTGGTTGTGGATCCGTCGAACGTGACCGGCCTTCTGCGCCGCATGGCGAAGGAAGGCTACGTCACCGAAATCCCCAACGCCGCCGATGGCCGAAGCCGCCTCATCCGCCTCACGCGAAACGGCCGGCAGGTGTGGCGAAAGGTGCTGCCCGCCTACGAGCGGCGGCTGGCCGAGCTGACCCGCGCCATCCCGGCGGCCGAGACGGCCAAGGCCTCGGCCGTCATCGAGCGGCTCGGCAAAGCGGCCGACGGCGTGTAGGAATGCGGTCTCCCAATTGCCCCGGACCACCGGCCTCGCCCATCTCCCCAGCCCGATCAGCATCGTCGTTTTGCCGTGAATATCCGAACGGCATTAAGTCCGAGATGCGCTCCCCGCGGATCGTAGCCGGCCGGCGCGCTCCTCGGAGATTGCGCGCGTCCGCCATTTGCATTTCGTTGGACGACGGTGACCGCACCCTTGCCCGAATCCTTCGCCGCGCTTCAGCGCCGGCTCGACTACGCCTTCCGGCGGCCCGCGTTGCTGGAGGAGGCGCTGACGCATCCGTCCTACGCGCAGGATCATCCTGGCACGGGCGAGAACAACCAGCGCCTCGAGTTTCTCGGTGACGCGGTTCTGCAGCTCGTCCTGACCGGGCGGCTTTTCGAGCTTTTCCCGGGTGAGCGCGAAGGGAGCCTCTCCAAACGCCGGGCCGCGCTCACCAAGGGGGCCTGCCTCGCCGCTCTAGCACGCGGGCTGGAGCTCGACGCCTGTCTGCTGCTCAGCGCGAGCGAGGAAGCGTCCGGCGGCCGCACCAAGCCTTCGGCGCTTGAGGACGCCTTCGAGGCCTTGGTCGGCGCGCTTTACGTGGACGGCGGCTGGGAGGGGGCGCGCGCGGCCGTCCTTCGACGGTACGGGGACATCCCCGCCAGGCTCGCCTCTTCCGGCGAGGGGGAAAACCCGAAGGGCCGGCTTCAGGAGCTTGTCCAGCCCGTGCACGGGAATGAGGCGTTGAGCTACGAGGTGACCCAGGTCCTCGGGGCGGACCATGCCCGGGCGTATGTGGTCGAAGCCCGGCTGCACGGCCGGACAATCGGACAAGGCCGCGGCTCCTCGAAGAAGCTCGCCGAGGAGGAGGCGGCGCGGGCGGCGCTCGCCGGCCTTGAAGGGGCGCCGGGCGCTCCGGTCCGCTGACATGCCGCCGAAATACTCTCCGAATCGCGGCACGGATTCCTATGCCGTCAGATGAAAGTGGAAACCCGCGGGCATTCCCGGCGAGTTGCGAACGCGGCGCTCGAACGTCACATTTCGGAAGCCTGCCTAGCCGAGGCCATGCGAGGCATCGGGCGATTGCAGGGTTTCGGCTGAGGCGCCCTTCGGCCCTCCCTTTCTTCACCACCGAGCCATGCCCACCGCCGCCGCGACCGCCACCCGAGTCAAGCTGACCGGGATCTGCGTGGCGGCCCAGGGGGTCGCCGTCGCGGAGCTCGTCCGCGGGCAGCCCGCGGCGATCTGGATCCTCGTCGCCGCCGACTCAAACGCGGCGGAGCGGCTCGCCGAGGACACCCTGCTCTTTTGCAAGGTCGCCGGAGCGGAGTCGGTCGAAGCCGTCCTCTTTCCCGAATCGATGCCCGACAGCCGCGACATGCGGGAGGCGTTCTCGGCTTCGAGCGACCGGCTCAACGTCCTTTCCCGGCTTCGCACCCTCAAGACCGAGCGGGCCGGCCAAGGCCGCCCGCCGCTTCTGGTCGCGACGACTCCCGCCGCGCTCCTCCAGCCGGTTCCCGCCCTGGCGGCCTTCGCCGCCCGGGAGATCGCGGTTTCGCGGGGGCAGAAGCGTTCGTTCCAAGGCCTCCTCGAAGAGCTGCAAAAGCTCGACTACGACTCCGAGGCGGTTTGCGAGGCGCCCGGCAGCTACGCCGTCCGCGGAGGGATCGTGGACGTATACCCGGTGACCGCGACGCAACCGTACCGGCTGGACTTCTTCGGTGATGAAATTGAGGACATCCGCGCCTTCGATCCGGTCACACAGCGCTCCGGCGAGAGCGCGCCGTCCATCCGGCTTGCGGCCTCGCCGCGGGTGCGGCTGGATCCTGCCAAGACGGGGCTAGCCGACTATTTGCCGGACGGCGCGCAAATCGTTCTGATCGAGCCGGCGGCCTTGGCCGAGGAACTGGGGGCTCAGGCGGAAAACGGCTCGGAATCGACCCTTCCGGCGCTCCTCGCCCGGTGCACCCGGGTGTGGGGCGTGGGGGATCTCGACGAGGCGAGCCCGTATTTCGAGGGGGGGGCCGTCGAGGCCACCTGGAACACGGAGAGCCTCGTCCACCACCGCCGCGACCCAGGCGAAACCCTGGTCGCCCAGGAGCGCCTCCAGGCCGAGGAGGACGCACGCCGCGCCTTCTTCGTCCAGCTCGCCGCCTGGCGGCGCGAGGGCTACGAGCTCGTGTTCTCCGCCGCCAAGGAAGGCGAGGAAAAGCGCATCCGGGAGATCGTGGCCGAGCAACCGGCGCTGGCCAAATTCGAGCCGCGCCTCGTCCGGTGCGGAATCAACGAGGGATTCCGTGCGACGCGGCCGTCCGCTGCGGGCGCTTCGGACGCGCCCGCGGGGCCGGGCTGGCTGCCTCCCGGCTCCCGGGGCCTCGTGCTCGTCACCGAGACCGAGGTGTTCGGACGCGAGCGCCCCAGGCGGCCGGCCGGTTCGTCCCGCGCGCTCGTGCAGCGGGCGCAGGTCGACCAGCTGCTCGATTTTTCGGAGCTCGTGGAAGGCGACTTCGTGGTGCACCTCCAGCACGGCATCGCGCTCTACCGCGGGCTGACGAAACTGGAAACCGCCGCGGGCCTCAAGGAGGTCCTCTCGCTCGAATTCGCGGACGGGGTCACCCTTCACGTTCCACTATCCGAGTCGCACCTCGTCAGCCGCTACGTGGGCCTCAGCAAGGCGCGGCCGCAGCTCGGCAAGATCGGCTCGGGGCGCTGGGAAAAGGCGCGGCAGGCGGCCGAGCGAGCCACGCTGGACTTCGCGGCCGAGCTCCTCCAGCTCCAGGCGCGCCGGGAGGCCCGCCCCGGATTCGAGTTCCCCGCCGACAACGACTGGCAAAAAGAATTCGAGGCCTCGTTCCCGTTCGCCGAAACCCCGGACCAGACCAAGGCGATTCAGGCGGCCAAGGCCGATATGGAGCGGCCGCGGCCAATGGACCGGCTGATCTGCGGGGATGTGGGCTTTGGCAAGACGGAGGTGGCGATCCGCGCAGCCTTCAAATGCGTGCAGGTCGGGCGCCAAGCCTCCGTCCTGGTTCCCACGACCATCCTTGCCCAGCAGCATCTCAACACCTTTCGCGAGCGCATGGCCGGCTATCCGATCGCGATCGAAATGCTCAGCCGGTTTCGGACGCCCCGCGAGCAGAAGCGGATCCTGGAGGCGACGGCCGCCGGCCAGGTCGATATCCTGATCGGCACCCATCGTCTCCTCCAGCGCGACGTGGCGTTCAAGGAGCTGGGGCTGGTCGTGGTCGACGAGGAGCAGCGCTTCGGGGTGAAGCACAAGGAGCGGTTCAAGCACCTGCGGGAAACCGTCGACGTCCTGTCGATGAGCGCCACCCCGATCCCGCGCACGCTCTACCTTGCCTTGACCGGCGCCCGGGATCTGAGCGTCATCGAGACCCCTCCGGTCAATCGCCATCCGATCCAGACGGTCGTGAAGACCTACGACGAAAAGGTCGTGGTCGACGCGATCCGCTACGAGGTCCGGCGAGGGGGCCAGGTCTTCTATCTGCACAACCGCGTCGCCACCATCGAGCCGGTCGCCCGCCGGCTTCGCGAACTCCTGCCGGATCTTCGGATCGGCGTCGGCCACGGCAAGATGGACTCGGCGGATCTCGAACGCGAAATGACCGACTTCGTCGCCGGCCAGCACCAAGTGCTGGTCTGTACGACGATCATCGAAAACGGCCTGAACATCCCTAACTGCAACACGATCATCATCGAGGGGGCCGACCGGTTCGGACTTTCGCAGCTCTATCAGCTCCGCGGCCGGGTGGGCCGATTCAAGCACCAGGCTTACGCCTATCTCCTCCTGCATCGCCACACCCGGCTCCTCGACCTCGCACGGCAGCGCCTGGCGGCGCTTCGCCAGCACAACCAACTGGGAGCCGGCTTCCGGATCGCGATGCGGGACCTGGAACTGCGGGGGGCGGGCAACCTGCTCGGTGCCGAACAGAGCGGGCACATCGTGGGCGTCGGCTTCGAGTTGTACTGCCAACTGCTTCGCCAATCGGTCGCCCGCCTGAAGGGCGAGAAGGCCGCCGCCCTGGTGCGGGCGACGGTGAAGCTCGATTTCGTGTTCACCGGCCAATCCTCCGGCGGCGCCGCGGCGGACCGCGGGAAAAAGGAGGATGGCTACACCGCGATCAAGGCGGCCGAGGCGGACGCTGAGGCGGCGCCGGTCGCGCCGATCCAGGCCCGCATTCCCGGGGAGTATATCGCCGAGACGCGGCTGCGCATCGACGTCTACCGGCGGCTCGCCCTGGCGGACGAGGTGCCGGCCCTGCGTCGCATCGAGGAGGAATTGAAGGACCGGTTCGGAAAATTCGGGGAGGAGGTTCGCGCGCTCCTGCTCGTCACGGAGATTCGCGTCCGGGCGGAACAAAAGGGCGTCATTTCCGTCGAAACCGAATCCGGCCGCCTGAAATGTCTCCGCAACAGCGGGCGCCGGGACGACTGGGTGATGATCGGAACCCGCTTTCCAAGGTTGACCGCCCCTCGCCCGCTTCTACGGTTGCGGGAAGTCATCTCGTTTCTGATCAATTTACCCAACCCATGATGGTCCGTCTCGGTCAAGCGATCCGGCAGCGTCGCGCTGTCTTCATCGCCCTTCTGGCGCTCGCCTCCGGCTTCCGCCTGCATGGGCAGACGCCACCGCCCGACGACGGCCTCAACTTGAGATTTGCCGACGGCATCGTCGCCATCGTGGACGACAAGGTGATCACCGTGGACGACGTGCGCCATGAAATCGAACCTTATCTCGCGCAGCTCCAGGCGAATGCGAAGAGCGAAGAGGATTTCAACCATCAGCTGCAGAAGCTCCAGGATCAGGTGATCCAGCAGCTCATCGACCGGGTGCTCATCATCGAGGATTTCCGCAAGGACGACAAAAAGCACATCCCGGCCAGCTTCGTCGACGAACAGATCGCGGACAACCTGGTGAACCAGTTCGGCAATGACCGTTCCAAGTTCCTCGCCTATCTGCGCGACAAGGGCGAGACGATGAAGGACTACCGGAAGGAAGTGGAAGACGACATCATCTACGACTACGAGACCCACCAGCAGCGGAAGTCGGACGACATCGTCAGTCCGGTGCGAATCGAGCAGTACTACCGGGAGAACAAGGACCAGTTCTACCAGGACGACCAGGTTTACATGCGGATGATCCAGCTCAGCCCGGTCGACGGGGCAACGCCGGCCGAACTCCTCGCTCAAGCGAATTCGATTTTGGTGCGGTTCCACAACGGCGAGAGCTTTGCGGATCTCGCACGGGAATACAGCCAGGATGCCCACCGGGGCAAGGGCGGCGACTGGGGCTGGAAGAAGCGAACCGACCTCCTGCCCGAGTTCGGGGATCCGCTCTTCGCCCTCAAAAAAGGCGAGGCGACACAACCGCTGGTCACCAAGGACGGGGTGTTCATCCTCTATTGCCAGGATCGCCGCTACGCCGGGATCCAGCCGCTCAATCAGGTGCGGGGTCAGATCGAGAACATCCTGTTGACCCAGATGACGCAGCAAAGCACCGAGCAGTGGCTCGAGCGCCTCCGGCGGAACGGGTATATCAAGCACTTCTGAGCAGAGGGGAGAGGCTGGTGCCGCGGCGCACTCTTTTCGCCGTCATTTTGCGCGAAATCCATCGGGCCGCCTGCCGCCGGCAACCGAGGGCGCGCCTTCGATCGCCGAAGGCGACCTGCCAATGGCGTATTCCGGCCACCCTTTTTGGGGTGCATTGCACGCCAAAAGATAAGGCGTAAGACCAAGCCCCGGCCTAGACCGTCGCTCGCGCCTTACGCCTTGACCTAACCCCTGAAACTAACACCCGAGTGGATTGACACCGACACTGAAGCTTTGTCCCTCCGAGCCGGCTGAATAAAGATCGGCACCGGGCTCCCGCTTACGGGTTCGCCGCGAAAAATTCACCGGTCGCATGCGCGGACGTCGCATAGGCGAGAATCGGGCTGCCGATCGGCTGGAACGCCTCCACCACCACGCCCATGTAGGCATTGTCGGTCAGGAACCCGTCGTCCGGCTCCCGGTTGCCCAGCCCCATGGTCACCCAGCCGCGGGAGGTCCGGCGAACCAGGATATGGGCCATCGGCACCCCGTCAGCTCCCATGAAAACGACGGTCTGGCCGACCTTCAAGGATCCCAGCGACGGCCGCTCGGTGACGATCACCGCGCGGTCATGGTAAAGGGGCAGCATCGAATCGCCGCTGCCGACAGAAAAATCCGCGCCCGGGTGCCGCCGGACGTAATCGGCGGCCTGGCCAAGCGCCTGCCGCGCGGTCACGACCTCGGGCGCCGGCGAATTTCTGGCAACGGCGTCCAGCAGCTTCCGGTTCCACTCGACCGAGCCCCGCGCGGCGGCCGCGAACGCGAACGCCAGCCCGAGCGAAAGCGCTCCGAGAAGAGCGTGGTGGAATCTGGGGGCCCGGGGCATGGCGCCATTAAACCCCAGACCCGGGCTTCTCTGAATAGGGGCGGACTCCGGGATTGCCAGGACAAGAATCCCCAGTTTGCGGCGGGAGAACCCTCAGCTCCAGCCGGATGAGCCGGGAGACATGCCGGCCATCTAGGGGAAAACCCCTATGCGCTCCCTCGAATCCGACGGTCCCGCCCACCAGCCATGATCGGGTGATGAAATCCGCCCCCTTTGCCCCTTCCGGTCAGCCCGGATCCGAAAACCGGCTTGAAGCCATCTGCCCGTCCGAGCGCCCCCAGGAGCGGATGGAGCGCTTCGGCGCGGCGGCTTTGAGCGACACGGAACTGCTCGCGCTGCTGCTGCGAAGCGGAACCCGAGGCCAGGACGTGCTGACCCTTTCCGCGCATCTCCTGGCCGAAGCCGGCTCGCTTACCCGGCTCATCGGCTGGCGCGAGGCCGATTTCCGCCGGCTGCGGGGCATCGGCCGGGTGAAGGCCCTTCAGCTCATAGCGGCGCTGGAGATCGCGCGGCGGGCCATCGGCCAGCCGTCCGACGAGGGTCCCGTCCTGAGCCACGCGGAGGCGATCGCCAACTACCTTCGGCCTTACGCGATCGGCCTCGACGTCGAGAAATTCTGGGTGCTTTGCCTCAACAGAAAAAACCGCCTGATCAAGCGGGTCGAAGTCACTTCGGGTACGGCCACCTCGACTCTCGCCCATCCGCGGGAGGTCTTTCGCGCCGCGATTCGAGAATCGGCCTGCGCGATCGTCGCCAGCCACTCCCACCCTTCCGGCGACCCGGCCAGCTCCACGGCGGATATTGAGATCACCCGCCTGCTCCGGGAGGCCTCACGGACCGTGGAAATCGCGCTGATCGACCACGTGATTGTCGGCCGGATCGGCGCCGATCCGCTGGGGAAGGGCTACTTCAGCTTCCGCGAAGCCGGCCTGCTTTAATGCGGAGGCGCCGGAAAATTATTGATTTGAGGGTTGAGCCCATCCGGCCAGGAGCGGTTGGATAGGCAAAAGCCTGCGTCCGCATGAGCTCCCAACCCGCATCGCCCCACGTGCAGCCTGAGTCCGCCGACGGCCGCCTGTTCGCATACCTCAATCTCAAGCTGCGGGAGATCGGGCAACCCGGCGTGGCGCTCGCCCAGGGCGGGGCCCTTTCCGAGATGGCGGATCATTTTCTCGCCCTCAGCCGGGAAAAGGACCGCGCCTTGGACCGGCACTTGTGTCCGACGGACCAGCGGATCCAGGATTTTCTCGGGGCGTGCCTCGGTTCGGAGGCACCGCGGCTGCCCGGCACGACCCTGGTGCTGGACCGGCCCGGCCTCGCCCGGACGCTGTCGCTGCCTCCGTCGAAGAATGAGCATCGCAGCAGCATCCTGACCTCGTACCGGCTTCTCCAGGGCGTTCTTCACAACCCGCGCAGCGACCGGCGGACGACGCAGGGCATCTTTCACGTGGCGGAGGGCGGGCTGCCGATTCCCAACGACAAGAAGTGCGTTCCGGTGCCGGCGTTCGTCCGCCTCCTGGCGGCCGCGTTCCAGGCCCCCCGGGAGCTGCTCGAACTGCCGTTCACTGCGGACGAGCCGGCCCGGGCGGCCTCGTTCGTGTCGCTTTATCTCCGGCCGATCGTCGTGCCCGCCGTGCCCGGCTTCACGCCGGAGCGGAGAATGGAAATCCGCTTTTTCGTGCCCGGCTCCCTGGTGGCCAACCTGGATTTCGTCGAGAGCATCTTCGGCAATGGCGGCGATCCGCTGCTCGCCGAGAACGACGCTGCGCTCGATCCCGAACATTGGACGGGCCACACCGGCTGCGTCGTCCTCGCCCCGCACCTCGCTGGCATCCGCAAAAGGGACATCGGCCTGCCGCGCTGGGAAGAGGCCACGGAACGGCAGCGGCGCGACGGGATGTGCTGGCGCGATCCGGACGAACCGTACAACGGCGGCTCGCCCTTCAAGTTGACGGCCCGCGACGCATCGGGCGTGATCGTGACGCTCATTTCCGACAACTATTTCGGGTACTGCAAAAAGGAGGTGAAGACCCAGATCAGCTTCGCGGCGAACCTGCTCGGCATGGCCGAAGAGGAGCACGCGGGAGGGGCGACCGTATTCCCGAGCTACGACTTGGGCGAGGACTTCCAGCTCGGCTCCAACCTGCCGGAAGTGGACCACACCTTCGCCGAGGCGCTGCGTCTGCTCGGCCCCTCAGCCGAGTCGCAGCCGGGCGGCTGGGCCAGCGACAGGACGTACCCGAACATCCATTACGTCCCTCCGTCGGCGCGGTTCGACCTGCGCCGGCAGCGGATCTCCTGGCGGGCCCCGGACGGCGGGGATTCGGAGCTGAAGCTGCTGCCCGGGCTCACCTACGTCCTGCCGTCCGGCTACAAGGTCGAAATGGCCAAGCCCGACGAAGGCGGCCGCTGGCGGCTCCGCGGCACGGCGGCCGAGGGGCTTCTCTGCCACAAGCCTTGCACCGTGTCCGGCGGCGGCAAGTCGGAGATTTCCAAGTCCATCGCCGATGCGACGTTCAACGGCCCGGTGTACGTCCGGGACCTCGCGACCGACCTCGATCTGGTCGACGCCATCCTCAAGCGGGAGTACCGGGGCCGCTTCCGCGATCCGCAGCGCGAGCCGGCACGCGGCCGGCCCCTGCTGAGCCCGGAGCGCTCGCTCGGCTCGGTGGTGAAGCTGCTGACGCGCAGCCCGGATTATTCCGACGAGTACAACCAGTGGCTTGCGTCGATCCCCCGATCCATCCGCGAGCTCGTGCTGCTCGTGAAGCGCCGCTACAAGCCCGAATGGGGCGAAGACTGGCGGAGCCATTTCAGCGTCGACACGGTGAACGCCCGTCCCGGCAACGAGCTGAAATTCCACGCCCAGAAGCTCCTCGCCCATTATCTGCGGGTCGGCTACACGCGCGAGGGCGGCTGGCGCACGTTCACGCTGCGCTCCGATTTTTTCCCGGCCGAGAAGATCCAGGCGGAGGACGACATCACCGCCTCGGCGGTGGCGCCGCGCGCCCAGGTCTCCGGCCTGCCCGCCTGGGTGGCCGAGCCGTCGGTCAAGCTCGTCGTCAACTGCGAGACCCGGCTCTTCCAGCGGCCCGACGACGCGATCGTCCGGGGGTACGACCGGCGCACGGAGCGGGACTTCGGTCGCACCGGCCTGTTCTGCTCCAATTACGAGGCGCTGGGGCCCGATGCCGCCCGAGCCGTGGTGGAGGACACCCTCGCCTTCGAGGAGTTCACCCCGCCCATGCGCGACGCCTTCGAGCAGTTCCTGCGATGGGAGCGTCCCGGCTACCTGGCCTCGCCGTCCCATCCGCGGCTGGTGGGCGGCGTGCCGACCAAGAATCCGCGCTACCTGCAGCACCGCCCCGATCTCGAGGAGCCTCGGGCCAGCCATCTCGCGCAAGTCGGCGCGCGGCTCTTCCGGAAGCTGGCGTCCGGCGCCCCGGCCCCTTTCCCGGTCGGCGCCGTGCTGATGGGACGGCGGCTCAATCCGCCCGAGTCCGGAGTGCGCCCTCTGTGCG
>JBOHXF010000225.1:0-11917 GCA_050737455.1 Opitutaceae bacterium
GACGACCCAGAGCGCCCCTAGGGAACCGACCGCGGCGAAAGCCGTCCGCCAGCCCCATCGCACCGCGATGGGGCCGATGACGAGAGGGGCGATCAGCGCCCCGATCGCCGCGCCGCTGTTGAACAGGCCGTTGCCCAGGTCGCGATCCTCGGGCGGCAGGACCTCGGCCGTCACCAAGAGGGCGCAGGGTGTGTTGAACGCCTCGCCGACCCCTAGCACGGCCCGGGCCGAACCCAGGGCTCGGTCGCTCCGGGACCAGGCGGCGGCGCCGCCGGCGAGCGACCACAGGCCGAGCGCGACCGCGTACAGCCCGCGAAATCCGAACAGGTCCGCCAGCCAGCCCGCCGGCACTTGGGCCGCCGCATACGTCCAGCGAAAGGCCGCGAGCAGCCCGCCGAACTGTTCGTTGGACAGATGGAATTCCTTGGAGATGGCCGGAGCGCAGATCGCCACCGTCTGGCGGTCCAGATAGCTGAGGACGGTCGCGGCCAGGAGCAGCAGGCAGACCCCCCAGCGGAAGGCTCCGCGCCTCCGCGGAGCTTTTTCCACTGAACGCGGGACCGGGGCCGCATCCATCCGCTCACGCATCGGGCGGGTCGGCCGGACGGGCGGCCCCGGCGAGGCGGTCGAGCGTCTCGACGCAGTAATAGAGCGCCCGGGGCAGATGGAACGGGTCCTTGACGGGCAGCGCCACCGTCTCGGCCAGCTCCGTGCCGTCGCGCTTGAGGCGCTGGCGCCATTCGCCCCAGGCGGGAATGGGAAAATGCCGAAAAGCGTAGTCGTGCACGCGGTCGTACCAGCCGAGGCATGCCGGATCGCCCGTGTGCTCGTAGGCGAGCAGAAGGGCGTACAGCGCCTCGGTATGGGGCCACCACAGTTTGCTGTCGTGGAAGTTCCACGCTACGTCCCCGCCGCCTTGCGCGTCCACCGCCAGCAGGATGCCCCCGCCGAAGCGCGGATCGGAGTCCCAGCCGATCTCGAGGTGGCGCAGGATCAGCCGGCAGGCTTCCCGAATCCGCGCGGATTCGCCCCGGTCCCGGAAAATATGGATTTGGAACCACAGGTCCTCGACGACGTGCCCGGGAACGACCGCCCGGCCGGGCGCCCCGGCATAGAGCGAGCCATCGGCGGCGACCCGCTCCACGATCAGATCGAATTCGGGGCGGTGAAAGGAAGCGAAGATCTCCCCTTGCAGTCCGGTCGCGGCCTCGAGGTAACGCCGCTCGCCGCAGGCCCGGCCCAGCTCCCACAGGACGAGGGAAAACATCATCGGCAGCCCATGCACGCGGGCGCCGGCCGGTATGGGGTAGGGGAAGTGGGGAATCCGGTCGTGCGGCTCGCGCAGCCGCTCCATCGCCCGGTCGGCGATCCGGCGGGCCCACGCCAGGGGCTCATCGAGCCCGCTCGCGAGCGCGTACTCCGTCAGCCCATAGATCGCGAATCCGTCCACATAGAGGCTCTCGCAGCCCCGCAGGGGTTCGCCGTCTCCACCGACGAGCAGCCGGCAGCCTTGCGCGCGGTCGTCCCAACCGTGGCGCAGGGCGAAGCCGGCGATCCGGCGCGCCGCCTCCAACCAATCGGGGGAAGCCGGCCGGAAGCCCCGGTGCAGCTTGCTGAACACCCACACCGCCCGCCATTGGCTCCACAGCCACTTGTCCCGGGAGACGACGGTTCCGTCGTCGCGGATGCAGGTGTTGATGCCCCCCTCCGGATCCAGCGCGTGGCGCAGCCAGAAAGGGAGCACGTCGTCCGTCAGGTGACGGGCGAGGAAGCGGCGCAACGCTCGCAAATCCGCGCTGGCGCCCGCGTGGGCGGTCGGGAGAGTCGTGGTTCGGGAAAACAACCGATCCAATGTGGGGGCGGATCGCCGTGCGGCGATTCAAATCCATTGGACGTTGACCGTCATCCCGGCCGACGGCCCACCTGCGAAGTCGGCTGAAAACCCGGCGCCCCTTTGCAAGGCGCTGGAGCGAAAATCGGCCGGCCGGAATCCGCCCGAGCCGTCACTTGCGCCGGAGCGTTTTGCCTTCCACCCAGGTGCGTTCGACCATTTCGATGCGGGGATGCTCCGGGATCCCGAAGTCCCGGGTCAGAATCCGGGAGATGAGCAGTTCCACGGCCCAGGCCCCGATGAGATCCTGATTTTCCTGCAACCCGCTGAAATCGCTGCCTTCCAGGATCTGGCTGATGGCGAGGATGCCAAGGTCCCTGGGCACGCGGACCCCCCGCCGCCGCAGCGTCGATTGAAAGTCGGCGAGTTGGTCGTACTGGTGGACGAAGACCGTCACGTCGGGGCGATGCCCATCCAGCCAGCGCAGGAGAGCATCTCCCTCGACGCGTTCCAATTCCAGCACCGGCACCGCCGCGGTCGTCCCCAGCCGGAGCTGCGACCAGCCGAGATACGCGCATCGGTAGGCATGGGCGCTCCGCTGCTCCTCGTAGCGGCCGATGATCAGGCCGGGGCGCCGGTAGCCGAGCGCGTGGATCCGCTCCAGCGCCCGCCACATGTCGCCGTACACGTGGCTCACCACGCGATGCAAAGGGGTCTTGATGCTCAGCCCCTGGGTGACGACGGCGTAGTGATCGAGCTCCCTGGGAAATTCCTGGTCGAAATCGGGGCTGCCGAAACAAAGCAATCCCTCGATGCCGCGGGCGTCCAGGATGGAGCGGAACCGCCGGTAGGTCATGCCCGGCGCCGTCAGCCACATCGGCTCCAGACGGTACCCGAGCGATTCGGCCCGCCGGCTCATGCTCGCATACATGCGGGCGAGATGCGCCGAGCCCTCCCAGGGCCGGACCCGGTCGTAGAACGAGATGACGCCGAGACACGACTCCTGGGCTCCTTCGCGGCTCAGGCGGAGACGGCTCATGACCTCGGCGAGTTGGGCGTTGGGCCGGTATCCTAGCCGTTTCGCGGCGGCGAGCACCCGCCGTTTGGTGGCGGGCCGGATCTTCGGACTGTTCCGAAGCGCCAGCGAAACCGTGGACGAGGAGACGCGGGCCAACCGCGCGATGCGGCGGACGCTCATCGCGCCAATTTCGATGCAACGAAGATCGGATGCAAGCGGAACCACCCCCCAGGGCGATCCAGCCGGCCGGTTCTCAACCGGATCCGCCCCGCCTGCTCGGGCCTCCGCTCCCGGCGGCCTCCGGAAATATCCACGCATCGCGCAGCGCCCATTTGGTCGCTTCGCCTTCGTCCGTGCGGAAATCGCGCAGATATTCGCGTGGGCTCATCCCCTTGATGGTGCGAAACCGGTAATTGAAATTCGCCAGGCTCTTGAACCCGCTGGCGAAGCAGGCTTCCGAAGCGTTCATTTTCTCCTCGATCATCAGGCGGATGGCGCGGGAGACCCGCAGATCATTGACGTAAGCGGTGAAGGTCCGGCCGAATCTTTGTCGGAAAAACGCGCTGAATCTAGCCGGGCTGAGCCGCGCCGCCGCGGCGGCGGCCGGCTCGGAGATCCCTTCCACCAGATGGCGGCGCACGTAGCGGCAGACGGCCGCGACCCGCCTGGCATCCCCCCGGTTGAGCTTCGGGATGTATCCCGCGGTCGAAAGCAGGCGTTGTTCGCCGGCGCCGGCCAGCAGGTCGAGGAGCACGAGCAGTTCCGCCAGCCGTTGCGCGCCGGCCAGCTTGGCCATCCGCCGGATGTGCTCCGCGGCCGCGGCCGCCTCGGCGCCGTGAAAGTGCACGCCGCGACGGCTGCGCCGAAGGAGCGCGGCGACGGGGGCGAATTCCGGCGCATGCCATAAACGGCGACCGAGGAAGTCCTCGCGGAACTGGACGACGATCGCGATGGCCTGGTCGTGGCGCCGGCGGCGGGGCAGATCCTGGTTCACCCAGATGTGGGGAACGTTGGGCCCGATCAGGACAAGATCTCCCGCGTCGAACGGCTCCAAGTTGTCGCCCACAAAACGCATGCCGTGACTGCGTTCGACCAGGATGAGCTCCAGCTCCGGATGATAATGCCAGATCGAGCCGAAGCATTCGCCCGTGGTTCGTCGGCAGACCAGCGAACTCGATTCGTGGGGAACGACAACTTCGAATGCCGCGCGCATTGGCAAAATCTCGTTGGTTTCTCGCGATGGCTTTGTAGTCGAAACCGGCGGAACGGTCAATATTGCGCGCGAGGCGGCGCTCCGTGCCCGCACCCCCATCGATTCCCCCCTCCCACGAAAAGCCACCATGAAATCACTCCCCCTCCGTCTGATCCAGCTTCTCTCATCCGGCCGCTCCGCGCTCAGCCTGGCCGTTCTCACCCTTGGTTTGTGCGCCTTCGGAGCCGTGCCGCTTCATTCGCAAAATCTGCCGTCCGGTTGGGGCACGGGGGACATCGGCAATCCCGGGGCGGCGGGCAGCGTCAGCTACAGCGAGGGCGCGTACACGGTGAACGGCGCCGGCAACGGAATCTGGTCCACCTCCGACCAGTTCCGGTTCGTGTACCAGCAGGTGACGGGCGATTGCAGCATCGTGGCGCGGGTCGAGAGCACGACGAACGCGGGGGACGACGGCTGGGAGCACGCTTGCGTCATGATCCGCGAGACGCTCGATCCGGATTCAAGTTACGCGCTGTTGTGCGGCGCCACGGCGGGGCTGAGCTACGAGGCCCGCTTGGGCACGGGGGCCGCCAGCGTCGAGGAGCAGATCGACCGCTCCCATCACAACCCGTATTGGGTCAAGCTGACGCGCAGCGGCAGCACCTTCTCGGCGTACACCTCGCCCGACGGCGTGGCGTGGACCCAGATCGGCTCGTCGATCACGATCAGCATGGCTTCGAACGCCTATATCGGTCTCGCGGTGACGAGCGAAGTGAGCGATACCCCCACGACGGCGGTTTTCGACAGCGTGGCGATTGACGGCACGCTGCCGTCCGGCTGGTCCCATGAAGACCTAGGCGGCCCGGAGCTGGCGGGCAGCGCGAGCTACAGCGCGGGCCTCTACACGGTATCGGGTGCGGGAGCAGGGGCCTTCGGCACCGCCTCCGACCAGTTCCAGTACGTTTACCAACCGATCGCCGGCGACTGCACGATTGTCGCCAAGATGGATTCCGTGCAGGAGACGACGGTCGGGACCAGCCCATTTCCGGGCCGGGAACGGGGCGGGGTGATGATTCGTGAAACCCTCGATCCGGATTCGAGCTACGCCGCCGTCTATGAAACTTCGGAAAACGGCCTGCTTTATCAGTCCCGCGATTCCACTGGGGCCCAACCGGTGGGCAACGGTTCGGACACGAGCCATCTCTGCCCCTACTGGCTGAAGCTGACTCGCAGCGGTACCACGTTCACCGCCTACAGCTCGCCCGACGGATCCACCTGGACCCAGCTCGGCACCGCCGCGACGATCAGCATGGCCGCCAACGTGTATATCGGCCTGCCGGTCACCAGCACCATCGAGAACGCCCCCACGACGGCGGTATTCGAAGGCGTGTCGATCCAAGGCACGCTGCCATCCGGATGGAGCAGCGAGGATATCGGCAGCCCTGGCGCGGCGGGGAGCGCGAGCTACAGCGATGGAACCTACACGGTGACGGGTTCGGGCGCGGACATCTGGGGTACGACGGACGCCTTCCAGTACGCCTCGGAGGCGGTGAGCGGCGATTATACGATCATCGCGCGGGTGGCGACCCAGCAGAACACGAACGCATGGGCGAAGGCGGGGATCATGTTCCGGGAGTCTTCCGACCCCGGTTCGATCTACTGCGCGACGTACGTGACGCCGAGCGAAGGGCTGCTCTTTGAGTACCGGACGACGACGGGAGGAACGGCCGGGCAGGTGATCAACCAGCCGGGGCCGGTGGCCCCGGAATGGCTGCGGCTGGTGCGGACGGGAAACACGTTCAGCGCGTCCTACTCGGCGGACGGGGTGAACTGGACTTCGGCGGGCTCGATCGAGGTGCCGATGGCGACGAACATGAACGCCGGGCTGGCGGTGCTGAGCCATGCCGCGGGGACGCTCGGCACGGCCACGTTCGACCAGGTGACGATCGCGGCGGCGCCGACCGTGGCGATCACGGCGCCGACGGATCAATCGCAGGTGTCCGGCACGGTGACGGTGTCGGCCGACGCCGCCTCGGACCTCGGGATCGCGAGCGTGCAGTTCCAGTTGGACGGCGCGAATCTCGGTTCGCCGGTCACCGCGGCCCCGTACAGCATCGCCTGGGACACGACCGGCGCCTCGAACGCGCAGCACGTGCTCACGGCCATCGCCACGGACGACGGGACCAACCAGACCACGTCCGCCGGGGTGATCGTGACGGTGAGCAACGGCGGCGGTGACGCGCTCCCGACCGGCTGGACGAGTCAGGACATCGGGACCACGGGCGCCCCGGGCAGTTCGAGCTATAATGCCGGAATCTACACGGTGGAGGGCTCGGGCGCGAACATCTGGGGCACGGCCGACGCGTTCCAGTACGCCTCGGAATCGGTAAGCGGGGACTACACCATCGTGGCCCGGGTGGCCACCCAGCAGAACACAGCGGAATGGGCGAAAGCGGGCATCATGTTCCGGGAGTCTTCCGATCCCGGCTCCATTTACGTCGCGACGTATGTGACGCCGACTGGAGGACTCCTCTTCGAATACCGCTCCAGCACCGGCGGGGAGGCGGCCCAGGTGGCGGACATCGCCGGAATCGCCGCCCCGCAATGGCTGCGGCTCGCCCGCTCGGGCAGCACGTTCAGCGCGTCCTATTCCACGGACGGTGTCACCTGGACTTCGGCCGGCTCCATCGACGTATCCATGGCGGCCGCCGCCGAGGCCGGGTTGGCGGTGACGAGCACCGACGCGGGAACCCTCTGCGCGGCCACCTTCGACAACGTCGGCATTACGGCCGGCGGGGGCGGCGGCGGAGCCGGCAGTTACGACCCCGATTATCCGCGCCTCGGCATCTATGCGATCAGCAACGGCTCGGACGGAAGCGGGCAGAAGCTCCTCCCCGCCGCCTGGCCCGTGCTGGCGAAGTTCAACGTCGTCATCATCGGCGGAAACTGGGAGAGCTGGGATAGCGGCCGATCCTACACCCGGGAGGACGCGGTCAGCGGCATCAAGTCGGACTCCGCGGTCGGCACCAAGGTGTTCCAATATGTCAATTTCAACGAATCCCCTCCGCCCGGTCCGGATGCCTGGCTTCCCACTTGGGCCCAACAGTGCGTCACGAATAACTGGTGGCTTTACCAGGCCGGGACGGTGCCTCCGGTCGCTCCCAGCACTTACAATGCGAACGACAACCTCATCAATATGACGACCTATTCGCCGGTGGATCCGGACACCGGCCTGCGCCCTTACCAGTGGGCGGCCCAGTTCGCCTATGACGAGTTCGATGCCGGGACTCTCCAAGCCGGAAACGGCGCGAGTTCCCTGGACGGATTCTATCTGGACAACGTTTTCGCCGTGCCCCAGGTGGCCAGCGCCACGGATTGGAACCGGGATGGGCAGTCGGACACCGCCAGCGATCCGACGGGAACCTGGATCCGAACCGGAGAGCGCGACTTCTTCACGGAAATGAACGCGGAGCTCCCCGGGAAGCTTGAAATCGGCAACAACGCGGGATGGCCCGGCGTCTCGACCACCGATCCAAACGCGGTCGCGCCCCTCAACGGCGTGCTGAACGGCGGGGTTTGCGAAGGCCTGCTCGGGTCCTCGTACTCGCCCGAAAACTGGGGCGGTTTTGCCACAGCCATGGCGTATTACGCCTACTGCATGGAGACGGTGGCCGCGCCCAAATTGCAGCTCTGCGAACACGAGAAACTCGGGGCCAACGGCTCCGATCCTTACGATTCGACTCCGTACCGGGCGGTGCGATACGGCCTTTGCTTCTGCCTGATGAACGACGGGTATTACAATGGAGAGGGCACCAACGGCCATTCGGGGGTCCCGGCGGACATCCCTTGGTTCGACGAATACGGAGGGATATCCGGGACCGGGCTTGCCCAGGGCTATCTCGGCCAGCCCGTGGACGGATCGACCGGCGCGGTGCAGACCGCCGCGCGCTGGAGCAACGGCGTCTGGGCGCGCGAGTTCGAGCACGGCCTCGTGCTCCTGAACCCGAGGGGCAACGGCGCCCAGACGGTCACCATCTCCCAATTGGGCGGAGCGACTCTCTGGAAGCGCATCTCGGGCACGCAGGACACCACGACGAACAACGGCCAGAACGTGACCGGCGACATCACGCTGGCGGACCGCGACGGGCTCATCCTGTTGCGGCGGTAGCCCCGCCGATTTCCAAGATCGGCGGGCGGCGGGCCCCGGAGCGGGTTCGCCGCCGCTGGTTTTCATTCAACGTCCAATAAAGAATCCCTTGTGAGCGCGAGGAACCTCTGCGCCCAATTTGGCCCAGTTCCAAATTTGCCAGCGGGCGCTCCCGAAGGCTCCTTCTCCGGCGCTGACCGCCGCCCTTTGAAGCCCGCCCCTGCTCCCCCCGGCTCGACCCACCACCTGAATCCCATGAGAAACCGCTCCTCATCGTCCCTTGCCCCGCGCACTTCCACCGGCTTCTTCACCGCGAAGTACGCCTCGCTTCTGGCCGGCCCGATCCTGCTGACCGGGCTTGCCCTGGCCCAAACCGCGCCGCCGCCGTCGGCCGCCGCTGCCAATTCGTCCAATGCTTCCGCCGTCGCTCCGGTCGCGGTGGACCAGCCCGGCTCGTCGATCACGGCGAACGAGCAGAACGCGGACGAGACCGTGCAGCTCTCGCCCTTCGAGGTCACCTCCGAGAAGGACACGGGCTATCTCGCGAGCTCGATGCTCTCGGGCACGCGTCTGCGCACGAGCCTCAACGACATCGCCGCACCGATCTCCGTCATCACGAAGGATTTCATGCAGGACGTGAACGCGAACGACCTGAACAATCTGCTGATCTACACGCTCGGCACGGAAGTCTCGGGCCCGGGCGGGAACTTCTCCGGCGGTACCGTCGGAGCCGCGTGGTCGATGTCGAAACCCAGCTCCAATACGCCAATCCGACGACCCGGGTTCGCGGGCTGACCAGCGCGGATGTGGCGGAGGACTTTTTCCTCACGAACTCCCGGGTGGACAGCTACAACGTCGATCAGGTTGAGATCAACCGCGGGCCGAACGCCATGCTGTACGGCCTGGGTAGCCCCGGCGGCATCATCAATTCGGATCTGAAGGAAGCCGATGTGGAGCGGAACAAGGGCTCGCTCGTGGCGAACTTCGGGGAATACGGCTCGATCCGCAGCGCGCTCGACTATAACCAGGTCCTGATCAAGGACAAGCTGGCGCTGCGGGTCGATACCCTGCACGACAAGGAGTACTACCGGATCCAGCCGACCTATTCACAGGATAACCGGATTTACCTGGCGGGCACCTACAAGCCCTTCAAGAACACGACGATTCAATCCAACATGGAGATCGGACGGGACAACTACAACCGGCCCGAGGATCGGCCGCCGTTCGACGGCTTCAGCATGTGGTGGGCGGAGGGCAAGCCGATATTCAACCCGGTCACGCGGGCCATCACGCAGCTCGGCACCGCGTCCGGGATTTACGCCACGATGCCCGTCAGCCACTTCATGACCAACACCGGCCTGGGCGGGAACAGCTACATGCCGAGCCTCATCTATTCCAACCCGCAAAGCTCGGTCCCGGGAATTCCCGGGCAGAATTTCGTCGCGATGGAAGGCGGCGAAGACGGCACGGGGGAGGAGGGGCTGTCCTCCTACGACCGGCTGAACAACCTCTATATCCACGCGAATGACGACACGCACGGCTTCTGGCGGGTACCGCAGCTCACGAATCCCGATATTTACGATTTCTACCACTACCAGCTCGACGGGTCGAACAATTACCAGTGGGCCCAGTGGGAGAATTACAACATCTACCTGAATCAGACCTTCCTCGACAATCATGCCGGCTTCCGGTTGGCCTACGACCACCAGGAAATGGACGAGGGCAGCGTTCAGATGTCCACCTACGACAACATGCAGCTCCGGATCGACGTTGACCCGGTGCTGCCGAACGGCGCTCCCAACCCGAATTTCGGCCGCATGCTCGAGGGCAGCTCCGGCTACATCAGCGTGGACGGCATCCACGCGGAGAATCTCCAGGCGACCGCCTACGGCCTCATCGACGCGCGTGACTACCTGCACAACTGGCTAGGCCAGCTCATCGGCACGCATGTCTTCACGGGAGCCTACACCCGGCAGGATACGACCGAGGACTACGGCCATGGAGCCGCCTTCGACATGGGCCTCCCTTACGACGCGGCGCTCTTCGGGGCGGGAGACGTGGAGGACGTGGGAAGCCAGACGCGAGAGGTGGGCCTGACGCACTATGTCGGTCCCAGCGTTCTGAATGCCGCCGGCCCGGGGCAGGTCCACGCCGGAAATTACGTCGGCCAGTTCCCCTCCGGCGTGAGCTCGATCGCCGTCCTCGCGAATCCTTCGGTGACGAACGGGGGCGTGGCCGACACCAGCCCCGCCGGGTGGCAGGTGGCCAACTATCCCCTCGAAGGCGCCGGTCATTACGACGTGGACGGCGTGGGCCGGGCCGGCTACGCATCGCGGGCGCGGACGGAGGTGAACTCCGCCGTCATCATCGGGCAGAACCGATGGTTCGACGGCAACATCGTCACGACGGAGGGCATACGCCGCGACACGGTGTGGAGCTACGACGCGGGAAGCAATCCGGACGGTCCGACCGGAGTCGCCGTCACCGACTGGAACGTGTGGTATCCCAAGTTGACGAGCGAGATGACGCAGGATTCGAAGGACTGGGGCATCGTGGCGCATTCACCGGCCTTCATCAATCGCTACCTGCCCTGGGGTTCCACCATCAGCCTGTCCTACAGCTACTCGGACAACTTCTCGGCCACCGCCCAACGCTACAACATGTACGGTGATCCGCTTGGGCCGGAAATCGGTCAGACCAAGGACTACGGCGTGCACCTCACGCTCTTCCACGGCAAGGTCGATCTCAAGGTCGGCCGGTACCGGACGGCGGACGCCCTGAATTCCTCCAGCCTCGGCAGCCTGAACGGCTATATCAACCAGATCCCGCTGGTCATCGGCAACGTCTTCGATGAAAATGCCCTGCCGAACAACGGTTTGAACCAGGGCAATACCGCCGGCCTCGCGGCGTGGAACGCCTGGGTTCAGACCCCCGGCGCCCAGCAGTTCCTGAAGACCTTCCGTTTCACGAATATCGACACCACCAAGACCGATTGGAACCCGCCCCAAATCTCGGCGACCACCGATCTGGTCTCGACCGGCTGGGAATTCGAGGGGGTCGTCAATCCGACGCCCCACTGGCGCATCGGGATCAATGTCGAGGAAGCCGAGGCGGTTCGTTCGAACACCGGCAAGGACGTCCAGGACATCCTCAACAACGTGTTCCTGCCGATGCTGAACGGCCCGGCGGGTACGCTGGAGGACGCCGATTACCACAACCCGATCTCGGAAACCTTCCAGGGCAACGTCATCATCCCGATCTCGACCATCGTCCGCCAGGATGGCGCGCCGACTTCGGAACTGGCACGTTGGCACTACAACCTGGTGACGAACTACGCCTTCACCAAGGGCATCCTCAAGAACTGGAACGTGAGCGGAGCCGTGCGGTACATCGACGGGCAGTCCATCGGGTTCCCGGTTCTTCCGGTGACCGCGACCACCGGCGTGGCCGACGTCAAGCATCCGTATATGTCGTCCAGCCAGATGTATTATGACGCCTCGGTCGGCTACACCGTCCCGCATCTGTATAAAAACGTGAGCTGGCACGTGCAGCTCTATTTGCACAACATCGGCGTCGGCGATCGCCTCATCCCGATCAACGCCAACCCGGACGGCTCGATCGACGCCTGGATGATCGATGAGCCGATGACCTGGACGCTCGCGAACACGTTCGATTTCTGAACCGGTCTCCGGAAAGCCCTTGGCGGCCCTTCGCGCCGTGGCCTTCGAT